>DAIOVD010000163.1:0-9353 GCA_036759185.1 Catalimonadaceae bacterium
CAAAAAATTCTGCCATTCTGACACTTTGAAAAAAAAGTTGAAAATATTTTCAAAAAAGTGCCCAAAATCGACGCGGAGATCCGTAATCGGAAAATTATTTTTATTGAATAAGAATAAAAAAATGATGTCGATTATTAAAATTTACTTAAAAAATTTTGAAACGGTCAATTTTTAAATTTTCAAGTAAATTTTACGGACCTGACAAAATGCCTACGGAATGGCCGTTTTGGTGGTTTTTGAAATCCGTTTTTCCTTTGCATTCGTCAACGCACTGAAGGTTTCAGCAGCAGACAGTAAGACAAAAAAAATGGTTGTGAACATGGTTACAAAGGCGCCAATAACCCGTTCAGTTGCAGAGGAGGCAATAACCAGGACCGGCTCCCGGATACAGAAAGTAGCTAAATCTGTTTCCCCGGTCCTGACCCACAGGAAATAAATTTTTTAACAAAAAAAACAAAAACAAAAATCGTATTATGAACTATTCATGGACATTGATCACAGATCTGGTAAAGATTAACCAGGTGATCACATTCGCACAGAAAGAGGTTAAAACCTATTCAAATCGTTTCAACAATAAGGATCTTCAAAATGAAAATTCTGCCCAGAATACAATCGATCTGGCGGAGGAGATTTCGGAAACGCAGTCGGAACTCAATTCGGTTCTGGTCCTTATTCCAACCCTTATTCCCGACTCTATCAAGTATAGAGAGGCAATCGGGAAGAAAATGCGGTTGGAATCTAAGTTGTACGATCTTCAGTTGGACAGTGAAACGGGTGGTGAAGTTGCTCTGGTAACGGGGCAATACAACCAAAACCGGAATGCTGCTCAGCTGGCAGAGGCCAACAAACTTCTTTCGGAAGCCCAGGCCCGTAAGGTGGCCATCGAAGCCGGAAACTAATCCAACATATAGCATCCAAAAGGCCGAAGACCCTGCTGAAAAGCGGGGTCTTTTTTTTTGGTTCAAAGTTTAAAGAGGAAAGTTCAAAGTTCAAAGAGGGGAGGAGTAGTTCAAAGTGGATGGTTGGAGCTAACCGAACCTTTGGAGGATTACAAATCCTTGTCTTCTGAGGGGCTGTCTGAAAAGTCGCCGCTCGTTGAATCTTAGCAACCTGTAAAACAGGTAATATTATGTGTACTTTCTATGTGACCTATGTTTCTATGTGGTTAAATGACTCATTTAAAACCACATAGAAACATAGAAGCACATAGGGTTTTCATTTGAGAATTCTGAATCTTTTCTCAAAAAACAGAGCGTCTCACCTTTATGGACAACCCCAGCGGGAGAGGGGAAATCCTAAACACTAGGTTAGTTTTTGTGTTTCAACAACTTTCCCTGCAAATGACTTTTTCCGTTTTCATCCTGGATTCGGTAAAAGTAAATCCCATCTGAAAGTGACCTGATATCCATTCGGGTAACCTCATTTTTACGGATTTGCTTTTGAATGTTCAACCTTCCAAGCGCATCTGAAATTTCAACAAATCCTGATTCCAAACCCAAAATTCCGGGATTAAAACTTACCTCATCGGTTGCAGGGTTGGGATAACAAACGCCCGATTGATTTTTGGTTTCGAAAGTTGGAACTCCGGTGATGTTCTGAAGAAAATAGGATCGAAGCAGCAATTCCCTGTCCGTCATGGTTGCGGGTAAAACAGGGTCGTAATAGCCCGTAGAATGTTCCACACTCCAGCCATCCCAATCCCGAAAAGCGTGGTAGTTCCAATCCCATTCGTACTCTTCAAATATCTCAATACAATCCCGTAAATAATTATAGGCGCTGTTGTTGGGTGACCATCGTATGGCGCTGAATTCTCCGATGTAAATTGGTACACGGTATTTCTGCTGATAGTCTTTCAAAGGCTTCAGCAATTTTTTCAGGGTGTCTTTGTCAAAATATTTTCCATTCACCGAGCCAGGGTAGGAGTAGGCTGGTGTTGGTCCGGTTATTTGCTGGTGTGTGAATGGATGGGGTTCATACATGTGCACACTGTAAATGATGTTGGGAATATTGAAATCAATGGGTCTTATGTCGTCCACATTGAGGGAATAATTCAGACTTTCGATAATGATGGCTTTTTGAGGATCAACCGAACGGATGGCTTTTACCAACGTATCGGCAAGTGAAGGCCACAAAAGGATTTCATTGTTGAGTGGCCAGACATAGTCGTGTGGATATTGTGTACTGTTAATGGGTTCATTGGCAAGGTCGTACGCCCAGACTGCATCCTTATTCTGATAACGTAACGCTATCATTTTCCAGGTATTCACGAGCCGGGTTTGGGCCACTTTGCTGTTGAATAAACCCTGCGATAAGCCAGCCAATCCAACATTCATGCGAAGGCCATTCGCGGTGCACCATGAAACAAGGGTATCCATCCGCAACAATTCTGTCTGTAAAATGGAGTCGAAACTGGACAGCAGTAAACCATCCGCAAATTGGTTTCCACCAATCTGACAACGAATGGTATTGGCTTTCCAGTCGGTTCGAAGTTCATCCAGATCGTTTTTGGTGATGGTATTACTCCGCACATTCATACCTCTGTACATGCCGGGATGCGTTTTATCAATCACAATAGTTGGATCCCGGGCGGGTGGCAAAGGCTCTGCTATTACCTGAATATGAAGGTCGTCTAACCAGAATTTACCAGACGCATTGTAGATCCCAATGTTGAGCGACATTGACACGACATCGTCATGAATTTTAACCGATCGGCCTGCCGGCTTCCAGTCAAAAGTGCCAGTTGAAACAGGAATTCTGTAATAGCGGTTTGAGCCAGTGCTTGTCAATCCCACCAGTTGAATCACCATTCCGGGATTGCCTCCGCCGGTTAAATTTTCTCCCTTTATGCTTGCTGACATTCCGATTGTTCTTCCCACCAGATTGGTCATGGAAATGGGGGTTGAAACCGTCAGATTGGTGTTGGTTGTCGTGCTGTTAAACAATAGTCCATTACCTGCAACGCCTGTTGTAACGGAGTAGTTCACCGCCAGCCCCCAAAGCGAAGTGATGGTTGACGTGTTTTCGAAATCTTCGTGAAAAACGACGCGGTTTATCTGGCAGAAACCCTGTAGTGAAAACAGAAGGGAAGCTACAAGAATCTGTACTTTAACTTGTTTGAAAAAAAATGGCATGGTGTTTAGTCCGATCCACTTTTCTGCTTGCCCTACTCAGTCACAGTTAAAGTTCCAGTCCATTTTTTATTATCCACCGGATTCTCCAAAAGGAAAAAATACAGGCCCACTTCAGGTAAATCTTCGCCTTTGCATAGTGTTTCTCCTACGCTGGTGCCCTTATACACTTCCTTGCCCCAGCGATTCAGGATGGTCACTTTTATGCCGGAATTGCCGCCTTTAATACTCCAGATATCATTTTTTCCGTCGCTGTTTGGGGTGAAAATATTGGGAATAAACAGTTCTGGTTTAACCATATCTAAAACCTTTACCTTCTGAGAGAACAGGTTGCTGCAACCACCTTTTATGAGGGTGTACGTAATGGCATATTCTCCCGGAGGAAGTACAGAAGGAATCCATTGTTTGCTCGTCGATACAACGCCATCTCCGGAGAAAGTTCCTCCCGATTCAATAGGAATCAAGGCTAAATTCGGACTGTCTGAATAAACCGAATCGGGTAAATCCTGGAAGCCGGCATCTGGTTTTGCCAATACCGTCACATTTTTACGGACCGTATCGGATCCGCAACCGGAAGTCGGACTTAACGCATATTGAATGACGTATGTACCGGCTGAAACCAAAGCTGGATTGAAGTCAGAACCGGAAACTCCTTCTCCCCAGAATGTACCGCCCTGGTTTTGTGGAACCAGTTTTACCGAAGAATCACCCTGGCAATAAGATGTGTCCAATCCGGTGAATTCAGAAGACAAACTGGGTACAATCTGAACGGATACGGATGTGGATTTCAAACAGTTGGAGCCAAAACCTGCCATTCCGGTTTCGTACGTTATGGTTTTCGTACCAAGGCCCGCTGATTGGGGATCAAATATTCCACCCGGAGAAACACCCGGTCCGGACCAGCTTTCACCTCCGGGGGCATTGGAAAGCATTTGAAATGGAGCCGATTGGAGGCAGATGGAAGCACCTTCTGTGGGATTTGTGATGGTTAATGGGTTGACTAATGGATCACCTGTTCGTTTGATGATGACCTGAAATCTGGAATGTTCAGCTCGTTCATAGTAGTCGACCACCACATTTTTTGGTCCCGCCTCCATAAATACACCGCAACCGTCGTTGTGTAGTTTTCCGGTAAACTCATGGTCTCTCCACAAATTAATGAGCCAGGTTGTGCCGCCATCTAAACTGAGGCGAAAGCCATCGTCTCCTCCACCTCCGAAAACATAGTATCCAGCCTCAAAGTTGATTTTTCTGCGCATTCTAATCGAGTAGAAATTGGCATGACTTCCGCACACATTACTGGTGTCAAACTTGGTTCCGGGTGCTGACTCGACATCGAAGCCCCAGTTCATGTCAAATGAAAGATCCGCTTTTGTGACGTATCCCAAATAATTGCCCGGGTTGAAAATGTCCTGGGTGTTGGCATCTGTAATCATGGTTGGAACCGTTGGCTGCCATGTAAAGAAAGATCCTCTCCAATAGGTTTCCGGGTAAAAAGCAATGTCAGGCAGAGTTCCGATTTTGGCAATTTTGAATGGGTATGTATTGGGAGGACTGTACGACAAAGGACTTGAGCCTTTTATCCGGACCTGATAATTTATATTGGCCAGTAAACCGTTTGGTGGAAGTGGAAAACTCACATTGATGTTTTGATTGGTTGAATTGCCTGCCACTGCTCTTTGTCCAATTAAACTGATCACCGGGCCATTGACAAAATCCCCGTTTGGGGCGATCTCAACCGTGAAAATATTGTCAAACAAAAAGTTGAAGTGTTCGAACTTAAGTTGAATGTTGGATTTCTCACAGATCTCGACATTAGGAGAATTGTTGCCCGTCATTATTGGGACTGATATCACGCCTGCCCCTTTAGACTGTAAAATGCATGCGGAAAGGATTACAAGAAATGCAATTGATTTGCATAGAATAGTCTTCATTGTTCGGTCGATTTTTAGAGCGGTAGATGTTTGGTTAAAATCGGTATTCAAATTCCAAAACCTCTACTGGAAAGAATGAGGTTTCTAATCATTGGCCCGATACCATCGACTCTGTTTCATGTGGAAAAAAAGTGGATTTACTAATCAAAATTTGTGGAAATTTCTACCAGAAATGCGTCCTGTCTATTCAGTTTGAAAAAACTGATTCTCACGTTTCTAATTGCCTTTCCTTCATATTCTTCCTTTGCACAGGCAACAGTCGCGGGATGTACAGGAGCAGGGAACGGGAGTTTACAACACTGAATAATTCCTTTCTGGTCCTGTCGTCGGTGCAACCGGGAGCCAGTATAACCGTTAGCATCAAAGCCAACAGCACAAAAACAACTGCCGATATTATTAGTGCTGGTTCATGGACTTCATTAATAATTTCTCTTTCAGGCGGTGCCGGCAGAAACATTTCCGGAAATGTGGCTGGCCACATGATAAACCTTCAGTGAGCTGATAATGTGACCATTAATGGATTGAATCCTGGTGGAAATTCTTTAACGATTACCAATTCCTCATCCGCAGCGAGGGTTAGTGCGATTCGGATAATTTAATGATGCCACTTTCAATTCAATAACCAACTGTTCCCTTCATGGAGCGACTTCAACTGCTACCAGCGGTGTGGTTTTTTTAGCACTGGAACCACGATGGAAGAAATACTATTTCACATTGGTGAGGTCTGGAGGGCGGACAATCGTATTATGAAATAACGATTAGGAACTTCATTGTAAGCACAATTCAAAACAGCAAGTCCGGATGTTTCTTGTGAACCTGCTCAAAACTGCAATAACAAAAGGTTATTAATCCAGTAAGGTCACCCCAACATTGGTTACAACAAATCCCCTTTGATTCGCTGGCAAGCCTGGTGGATATGTACTGCCGATAATGGGAAAACTGTTGGCATTATCCTGGAAAATCACATGATCGGGATATTTCAATGTGACACCAATCGCAGCTCCAAGCAAGCCGAATTTTACAGGTACTACCCCAGGCGTGCTGCAGTTAATATTCCATGATAAATATGTGATACTTCCAGCAGTCTGGCTGTATATGTACCCAGTGACATTGGCAATAATATTATCTGTTGTAAAATTAATTTCATTCCCATACTCTGTCCCGGATCCATTGGTCGCATAACCCCGTGCATAAATCTTTGTGTTGAAGGGTAACCCCGTAATGTTTACCGTAAACGTTCCGCTTCCTACTCCGGAAGCGGGCACCATGTGGTCGTATGTAGTAGGATTTGGCGTCGTAGCCCATGCAACGCCTGACCCCATGACAGCTGACGTCCCTTCGTTTGTAATTGTCACTTTCACTTTAGCAGAACTGGCTTCAACATCCTAATTGTCAATGGTTTGAAGAGTGGGGTTGGCCTTTACAGTGGCTGGACTTACGGAATTGTCTTTTTTACAGGAGAAAGAAAAAACGGATGCAAAAAGAATAAGGAGGGATAAGGAATATTTCATCTGATGATTTTTTTATTGGGCCAAAACTAAAGTGTAATTGTATGATTTGCAATACTGAGATTGTAAATTGATGGGTATTAATCAGGCAGTTATCGTTGTTTAATAGGCTATTATTCTGTTTTTACACAACGGTTCTTTGAAAAGTGTTGTGTAAATATTTGATCAGAATGAGAAAATCATAGAGCCGATTCGATTAGTGTTAAAAGTTAGACCAGAGATTCCAACGTTTTGAACGGAAACTTAAAGCTCTTCAACTGAAAAGAAATGCGGTTTTCTTAACATATGGCCCTGTTTCAAAATCCCTGACCTCTACCCATAGACCCGGTTTCTGCGATCAATTAATCAATAACTTGCTAAAATTCAACTTCCAACCACTAACCACTAACCACTAACCATTACCCCCCTTCCGCTCTTTCACTCAATTCCAGCCAACGCATCGTTTTTTCATCAAGGTCGGCATTGATCTGAACCAGTTCCTGTCCATGGGAGTGCAGTTTCTGGTGGTCCGTAACCGAGCCGGAACTGAGCAGGCTTTCCAATTCTTTCTTCTTGGTTTCCAGTGATTCCAGCTGAAACTCCAGATTTTCGAGTTCCTGTCGCTCTTTGAAACTCAGTTTGGCTCCAGCCTTAGGTTTTTCTTCCGCCACGACAACCGGTTTGGCCGCTTCTCTTTTGGCCGCAGCTTGTTTTTCTTCCTGAAGTTTGGCAACCTTGTCTTCCTGGGCCCATTTCCATTGGGTGTAGTTGCCTGGGAAATCGCTGACGATTCCGTCGCCTTCGAAAACCAGCAGGTGATCCGAAAGTTTATCGAGGAGAAAACGATCGTGACTCACAATGAGAATCGTACCCGGATAATCCTGCAGAAATTCTTCGAGAACATGCAGTGTGTTGATGTCGAAATCGTTGCTGGGCTCATCCAGAATCAGAAAATTCGGATTTTTCAGCAGGGTCATCATCAACTGAACCCGTCGTTTTTCTCCGCCGCTCAGGTTCTCAATTTTCTGTTGCTGGGCCGGTGGCGGAAAGTGAAACTGATTTAGAAACTGGCTGGCGGTAATCTTGGAACCATTGGCCATTTCGATCACATCGGCCACTTCGCTCACCATTTCGATGATCTTTTTGCCTGGCTTCAGTTCGTCAAATTCCTGACTGTAATACCCGATCTGCGTATTTTCTCCCCGGTCAATGTCGCCCGTTGTTTGTTTGTTCTCACCCGTCAGTAAGCGGATAAAACTGGATTTTCCCACGCCGTTGGCGCCAATGATGCCGACCCGTTCGCCCGGCACAAAAAAGTAAGTGAAGTCTTTCAGAAGGTGCTTGTCGCCCAGATGGAAGTTTACTTTTTTGAGGTTGATTACCTTTCCGCCTTGTCGGGTTTGCTTCACCGAAAGCTGAAGACTGCTCTCCGCCGTTTTCTGGAAGGCCACTTCTTTCACATCTTCAAATGCATCCACTCTGTATTTCGCTTTGGTTCCACGGGCCTTTGGCTGCTTGCGGATCCATTCGAGTTCGCGACGGTACCGGTTCTGTGCTTTGTCGATTTCGGCGTTGCGGATTTCCTGATTTTCGGTTCGCTTTTCCAGATAGTACGAGTACCCTCCTTTGTAACGGACCAGATCGCCCTGCTGCAGTTCCACAATCTGGTTGCAGACACGGTCCATAAAATAGCGGTCGTGGGTCACCATTAAAATCGTGTGAAACTTCCGGGAAATCAGATCTTCGAGCCACTCGATGGCGTCCATGTCCAGATGGTTGGTGGGCTCATCGAGGATCAGAATTTCGGGCTCCATAAGAAGAACGCGGGCCATGGCGACCCGTTTTTTCTGTCCTCCGGAAAGTGTGCCGGCGATTTGCTGTTCGAGTCCCTGCAAGTGCAGTTTTCCCAGAATCTCGTTGATTTTCGCTTCAAAATCCCAGGCATCGAGTTGCGTCAGTTCTTCGGTGAGCTTCTGAATCCGCATCTCATCTTTCGCCGTGTGTTCTTTTTTGTCAAGAAGAAAATCGTATTCGAGAATCTTGCCTACAGTCGGGTGACTGGCGTGAAAGAGATTTTCAAAAACCGACAGATGGTCTTCGAGCTGACTCTGCTGATCCTGAAATCCCACTATGATGTCTTTTCGGGTCGACACAATGCCGGAATCGGGTTTGTCGCGACCCGCCAGAATTTTAAGAAGTGTCGATTTTCCGGTGCCGTTCGGACCCACCAGCGCTACTTTGTCGCCGTGGTTCAGTCCGAAGGTTACGTTGTTAAGAAGAAGTTTGTGATTGAGGGATTTGGTCAGATTTTCAGCTGAGAGGTAGTTCATGCTGCAAAGAAAAGGATAAGGAAGGGGATTTGAATCAAAGTTTGCGTTGAAGGCAAACCAAATCACGGACGGTATCGCACGGATCGCTTATTTCTCCAGCCATTTTTCAAAGCAGACACTGCTCGCCACACCTTCGTACTGTCCGTAATTGGGGATGGATTGGTACGCGTTTTTGGTGTACAACCGAATCGCCTCGGGTTGCCGGATGCCGGTTTCCAGAATGCAATGACGGAATCCCAGTTCGGTCGCCCATTTTTCGAGTTCCTTCAGAATCATCGTGGCCAGTCCTGCTGAGCGATGTTCTTCGGCTACGAACATCCGCTTCACTTCCATTGTTGCATCGCTGTACGGTTTGATGGCTCCGCAACCCACAGCAATATCACCAACCAGAATCAACACCACATGCTGGATATTCACCAGCGTATTGTACTGAGCAAAAAATGCGTGTTCATCTCCATCGCGGATCGCCAGTTC
>DAIOVD010000164.1:0-9276 GCA_036759185.1 Catalimonadaceae bacterium
AGATGAACCGGAATGGTCTGGTCGCCCTGCAGGGAAACCGAGAAATGGTTCGTTATTTCAATAAACAGTTGTGGTAATCCGTAAGGTCACGCACATGAGCGGAAGAAAAGTAGTAAGTAGATGGTAGCTAACAATTCGTAAGAAAGGAGCCAGAGCAGTGGAGCTTCAGGTTGGAATGAAATGATAAGCATGACGCAAATCAAAAACCGAAACCCGATGGGATGCTAAATGCAACAAAGCCTCGCTTTTAGGCAAGGCTTTGTGTATTCAGTTTGACAGCTGGGTGCTTTTATTCTTTCCTGAAGAGTTTACTCAAGGTTAATCCCCTTCCTGTCATTTTTATATAGTACAAATCAGGGGGCAAGCCGGACAAATCCAACTGAAAGGTGCTTCCTGTGGTTGTGGTCTCCAGAACATTAAGGCCCAGCTTGTCGGCTACGATAATCGTATAAGAATCATCCGGATCGATTGGGTTGATGATCTCAGCGTTCAAGAGATCCACTACCGGATTGGGATTTACCTGAACATAGGGTTGTCCCTTCATTCCCAGCTCCAACACTTCTTCAAACAAAGTATTTTCTCCCGTCACTGTGACAACATAGGAGCCAATCTCCAGATCGGTTACATCCAACGAGAATTCCCTGCCTTCAACCCAAATATTCTGAGCTACCTGCCCCTGCTCATCGGTTAAGATGACGTTGAATCGCTCATCTGTAGTGGCCGATCCGAAGATCCGGACAAGTGCCGTTTCATCGATTTCCTTGAACAAAGGGTTCGGGGAAATCACCATTCGGTCGGTTGCTGTTTTGGCTACGACAAACCTGGCTTCTTCCACTGAAGTTCCGGACGACAGTTTCAGGGTATACTCTGCCAGATCAAGCTGATCAACAGAAATGGTCTGTAACCTATCGGGCACGTCGAAGCGGAGCACTGTATTCCCTCGTTGGTCCAATATCTCCCCGGTTGCCGGTATGGAAATGGAGCCTGGTGTAACAAAGGAAATGGTGTGGTCCGTTCCTTTGATGGCGGGATTGGGGCTGACCACAATATGAGATGGGCACGAAACTGGGTTAGCAGTAATTGTAAAATCAGCAGCCTTATATTTCCATGCACTGGAAAATTCAATGGTCTCAAGATTATTATCCGGATTGACCATCGTGAAAATTCCTCTTGACCGGATATAAAAAGTCCCTCCCGCAGAAGGAGAAAGCCCTCCCTGAAAGAAAACCATGCTTCTTAAATACGTGATATTGGATGGTGGTCCCATATTGTATTCAGTATTCGGACTTACATGAAAACTCCAATTTGATCCATACTGCCAGGCGTCAGGGCCAAAATCAGTATTGTTGAACTCGCTGATTTGCCATTCTGCCCGGTTAAACATCACCCCATTGGACTGCATTGCAGCAGGTGGTTTGACTGATTTAAAATTGATCGAATAGTTTTTTGAAACCAAATTACATAACTGCTCTATATTTCCGATGCTGGGTAGCGTTCGAACAAATACCTTCCTTTGACTTTCACCCGCACAAATAATTTCTCCGTTAATTGTTCGGACCATTGTAACAGCTTTCAGAATAAAATAGCCATCCTGAGAACCCGAAATGCCATTCCCAACCTGAACCTGGCAAGTTTCACTATTAGGATTTGTGATGGTGGCCGTTATTCCGGATATCTCAACAATTTGCCAATTTGTGATGAAGTCGAAATCTCCTTGATATTGTACAGTATAATCAGTTTTGGAGCCAGATTGAACACCTTTAGGACCAATCAAATTCGCTGTATAGTTGATTTGAGGTGGAGCAACCGGATTCAAATGTTTTAGTATAAAATCAACCTGACCTTTTAGAAGTTGAATATGTGGAGTATTGACATCAACAGATGAAGAAGGCTGATAGTAATCATGAAAGGGAATCTCGCCTGTGCATACCAGATTTCGGTTGTTTAACTTCTCGCCAAGATCCGTTGAAAGACGATCCGTATTCCAGTGGAAACCCAAGGCACTTTTCACTGGAATAAAACAGCCAAATTTTTGGTGCTCTCCGATATTTGGAGCTAAGATAAGATTCCAAACCGAACTACCCTGGCCATTTAAATATTTCGAAATTTCAGTATATAACTGATCTGGTGCATCATAAATACCACCTGGACTGGCGTCAATGGAAACTCCCTGATTTAATGAATTAACCTTCTGCCGGATGATTTTATGTCTTGAATCAGAGATAGGGGTCTGGATCCGAAAATAAGATTGAAAAACATCGCCATTCAAACCATTTGCAGGAGCAAACCTTGCTTCCCAACCTGCAGAAATTCTTGCCAGTCCCCTTGGAATTGGAAGTCCAGCTAATAAAAATGAGGTCCCAGCCCAACGACGAAGGCCTGCGCTCATTGAAAATGAAACGGCCCCTGGAACCACACTTTGAATAGGATCATCATTGGCTATGTTTCCGAGACCGTTTAAACTGCCATTATGAAGCGCAATTTTTGTTAAGCCGGAATGAACTGGCCATCCCAATTTACCATCCGGTGCATTTGCAAGTTGATTTGCTAAAAACTCAGCTCTCATTGAATTTGGCCCAAACGAAGTCCCATCACAATGATTGAGCAGAAGTTCTTTTGATGCGGGGTTACCCAACCGTGATTTTAGGAAATCATTTGCTGTGGCAACACCAAAATCATTTGCAAGACTTTTGATTACTAACTGCGTACCGAAAGGGATATTGGCTCCCAAATGAGGAGCATCCTGACTGATAAAAAGTTTGCAATTATGGGTACCCGTTTCAGCCTCATGTTTTTCCATGTATGCCAATGCATACCGGGCAATCAGCCCACCCATACTTGGTCCAATAATGGTAATTTTTTGATTGGGATCCTGCATCGACTGTTTTGTCATCTGAATTAGACGAACCAAAGTCATGGCATTTCTTTCGATGTAATCGCAGCCACCATCAATTCCGGGATTGGCTTTACCTGCAATCACATTCTCTGGAGTTGCATTCGGGAAATTGAGAATTAAGAGGTCTCGATTGTCATCTCGAAGTTTCTTCCCAAAATGATCAAGACCATTTGGATAATTTATTGACTCCGCAATCTGGAGGTATTTCCCATAAATGGCCTGCCCTTTACGCTTGTCTTCAAAATCGATTCCATCAACTAGGATAACCGGATTAAGGAGAGGCTCTGCTCCAAAGTCGCAGGAAGCACTATTGGTTCGGCGATAATAATATACCTCCGCTTTACCCAATACTCCCTTATATGGGATTGCTGCCTCAATCTTGTACCCCAGATTCCCACAGCTTGCCTGATACTTCGGGTTATTGGCCCAATAGGCGCAGTCATCTGGTTTTTCTGCCTCTTCGGTAGCATCGCAATCGTCGTTTGCAGAAACAGAAGACACAGAATTCACAACATGTCCATCTTCCCATTTTGCTTCAATCTCAAGGAAAGAGCTGCCAGCATTCTGAAACACAATAGGCAGAGAACTACCCGGTTGTATTGTCTGCCATGCCTGGCCTGACTTTCGGAACCGGAAATATTGTAAATACTGGCCCCGTTCATGATTTGAAAAAATCCGAGGGAACTCCAACCTGTATTCTTTACCCACAACCAAATTCTGGACTGTCAGTGCAGCACCAAGATGAAGATTTGACGAAATAAAAGGATTAAGAATTCTTCCATTTGAAATCACCAACTGGCCCATGGCATTCAATTGAAGAGAACTATCACCAAGTAGACTTGTATCAATCTGATTGACAATCATCCTCAAAAGGGCAGTTGGAATGAATCCGGCATCATTTTTCATTCTGGATTCACGGATCATGTCCTTGTGGGGACTTTGCGATTCAGGCTGTAACCGAGCTTCCTGGATTTCATGGAAGGCCTGAATCCAATGAACACCGGAAGTGGTATCCGGAATGCTGTCCGAATTATTTGATCCAATACCTGACACTGGAAAAGACCGGTCCAATAGAATCCCGGTTGTTAGGTAGGATTTCGGCAAAGGCTCAACAATCCAATCCATCCTTTCTTTGAAGGATGCAGAACTGTCTGGTTTGATTTGGGCAAAAGCCCTTGTGCTGCACCAAATAAGGAGCAGTAATGTGCTAATTTTAAACATGTTACAAAAATTTTTTGTTAGTTAGTATCGGTTTTAAAATGGAGAGTTTAGCTTAGAATTGTATTCCCCTGAATTGCATCAAACGGCTAGCTTCGCTTTCAGCACAACCAGGAAAAATCTTATTAATGAAAATCCTTTAAATTCACATCGAGTCGACCATTGGTGATTTTAAGTGAGTCGCAGGTTTTGGGATTCACACATTGGTATTCAAACGTGCCCGAGAAAATGGGATACGTCTGGCCAAGGTTCCTTGCTCGAAATTCACCCTGTGTTTGGTCGGACGACATAAAACCATCCACAACGATGTAATCCTTTGGCTTGTTGGCAACCGGATAAACATATGTAAATTTGTTCAGAGACCATTCTTTAACAGAGTATGGATTATTCAGGAACAAATCCACGGAGTGATGGGCACTTTCAAAATGCAACCAGATATCGGTGCAGTCTATTGGTAGAGAAATCAATCCATTGACGTCCTGTTGCAACCCATTCGAAATCTGTCTGACATTGTTAAAAACAACTGGTTCGCCATTTATCAGACAACCAAAAGTGTTGGCTCCGTTGTGAGTGATGGCAGGCAATTGCTGCTCAGGTGTGAGATCTTCTTTGTTTCTGCATCCCAATAAGCTGAAACCAAAAAAGATAAACACGAAACTTTTTGTAATGATGGATGACATATTGAAACTGGTTAGGGAGTCATACTTAAAAATGAAAAAACTTCTTACTTAAAATCCTTTAAATTCACATCCAGTCGACCGTTTGTGATTTTAAGTGAATCGCAGGTTTTGGGATTCACACATTCGTATTCAAATGTGCCCGAAAAAATGGGATAGGTCTGGCTTAGGTTCTGTGCACGAAATTCACCCTGTGTTTGATCTGATGAAATAAATCCATCCACTCTGATGTAATCCTTTGGTTTGTTGGCAACCGGATATACATAGGTGAATTTGTTCAGAGACCAAGTTTGGTTTGCAAACGGGTCATTTAGAAATAAATCAACGGAATGTTGGTCGCTTTCAAAATGCAACCATAAGTCTGAACTGTCAACAGGTAAACCCTCTAAACCATGAACATCCTCCTGCAACCCATTCGATATTTGTTTGACACTGTTAAAAACTACAGGTTCACCATTTATCAGACAGCCAAACGTATTGGCCCCCGTCGTTGTAATTGGAGGGAGTTGAGGACCTGGATTGTCTTTCTTACAGCTGGTTCCGAAAAGCAGCGCCAGAATACTGACGGCAAATAGAATTTGGGAGATCTTCATTTCAACTTTAGATTTAATACATCACAAATGTGGGAGAGGAATTTTGAATGGAAAAATCTTTAAGCGAACTTATCCGGATATAATCGGATAAATACGGCTGAGAAATTTTTATGTATGGGTCGCATCTGTGAAAATTGATTTTCCTTATTTTGCCCTCTCATAATCCAAACTAAAAATGAACTCAAAATTGTACAATCAAAGCCCGGGTTTTCCTTCGTCCAGCCTGTCAACACCACCATACCGGCCCTCAAGTTTTTTCTTCCAACTGCTGATCGTTGCCTCCATCTGGTGCAATAGCTCATATCGCTCAATGGCGCAAGTACAGGATGGAAAGGCCGAACCGCCTGTTTCAGGTCAAGTCCTCATCAATGGTTTACCAACTGAAAACCGCACCGAACCTGGTCACGGCATAACGGCCAATTGCCAGATCCTGACGAGCGTTTCACCAAAGGCCAGTTTTCCTCTGGGTATTGCCTGGGATGGCGCTCATTTATGGACAGTGGAAGGACCTGACTCCATCATCTATGCAAGGGATACGATGGGTGCCGTGGTCGATTCGATTGTCGCTGGTTTCAATGTTCAGCTTTCCGGATTGGAATTTGCCGGTTCAAAACTCTATGGTGTGGAAGAACAATCGGCAAAGCTGGTACGAATGGATCCGGCCACAGACAGCATTCAGTTTTTTAATTTGCCCTATAATTATCCTCAGGATCCCAATACTTGGGGCCTTTCATTTGGAGGTGGCCATGCCTGGGTTTCCGAATATGGGACCAATGCTTTTCCTCATACCCTTATCTATAAGCTGGACACCACCAGCTTCTCCCCTGTTGACACACTTACCATCCTCAATCGGAAGGCAATATTCGGCATCGAATGGGTAGATGGTTTTCTGTTCGGGGCAGACTGGTCGACGGACCGGATGTATAAAATCGATACCGAAACGGGCATGCTGGCCGACTCCACACCCTGGTGCCTGCTCAATCCTTATGACCTTGATTTTGGTTCCGGCAAGATCTGGCAGGTCGGTGCAAAACCAAACCAATCCCAATACCGAAATTACCAGATCGGGAATGATTTCATCACATCATTGACGGAGTTGCCAATACCAACAGGCAACCAAAATGGTGCAGCGGTTTATTTTAATACCGAACAAAACCAGCTTCGGATTTATCTCCCGGCAGATGCGCATGCATCATATACCGGGTGCAGGATTGTATCGCTTGATGGCAGGGTTGCCAGGGCGTTTACTTTTGACGGGCAGCATTTGGATATCGACATGGCCAGATTGCCCTCTGGTCTTTATTCCTGTTCGGTTCCGGGAATGAAGGGACAATCAAACTGGTTGTTTGTGAAGCCATAATCTGGCATCTAAACCTGCAAGGCAAGTACCATTTCCATTTTTTGCAGCATTTAACCATGCATGTTGCATCAGGGTTTGGGTGTATACTTGTTTTTGAGGTTTCATACAATCCATCTTTCCTTCTTTATTGGTCCATAGTTGATCCATCATTTCCCCAATTCCCTTTTCCCCACCCCATCTCTTTTGTGTAGTTTCGCCGCTCCAACTCCCCTTTTATGAGCACGACGGTTTTGCCTTCTTTTGAGACAGCCAAAAAACTGGGCCTATTGCCCGAAGAATACGATCGCATTGTGGACATCCTGGGCCGCAAACCCAATTTTACGGAGCTCTCCATTTTTTCGGTGATGTGGTCCGAACACTGTTCCTATAAAAACAGCATTGTCTGGCTCAAAACCCTCCCCAAAGAATCGCCCAGGATGCTGGCCAAAGCCGGAGAAGAAAATGCAGGATTGGTGGATGTGGGCCAGGGATTGGCCATTGCCTTTAAAATTGAAAGCCACAACCACCCTTCTGCTTTGGAGCCCTACCAGGGTGCCGCAACCGGAGTCGGTGGAATCAACCGCGATATTTTTACCATGGGTGCCCGCCCGGTGGCCCAGCTCAATTCCCTCCGTTTTGGCCTGCCCGACAAGGAACGCAACCAGTTTCTGATCAAAGGTGTGGTGAAGGGCATCGGCGATTACGGCAATGCCTTTGGTATCCCGACCGTAGGCGGCGAGGTGTTTTTTGATGAATGCTACAACACCAATCCCCTTGTCAATGCCTTTTCGGCCGGGGTGGTCAAAATCGGGAATACCGCCAAAGCCACCTCGTATGGGGTGGGCAATCCG
Organism: Catalimonadaceae bacterium; assembly: GCA_036759185.1. Classification (GTDB taxonomy): domain Bacteria; phylum Bacteroidota; class Bacteroidia; order Cytophagales; family Flexibacteraceae; genus CAMDMI01. The sequence continues at coordinate 7,575 of DAIOVD010000164.1, forward strand.
GTTTACATTGTGGGCTCCCGTACCGGAAAGGACGGAATCCATGGGGCCACATTTGCCTCGGAAGACATCACCGAAAAATCGAATGAAAAACTGCCCGCTGTTCAGGTGGGTGATCCCTTTGCCGAAAAACTCCTGCTCGAGGCCACCCTGGACGTGATTGCCAGCGGGGCCGTGATCGGGATTCAGGACATGGGTGCGGCCGGTATCATCTGCTCTACCTCTGAAATGAGTGCCAAAGGAGAACACGGCATGGACATCTGGCTCGACAAAGTGCCTACCCGTCAGCCGAACATGAAGCCTTTTGAGATTCTGCTTTCCGAAAGTCAGGAACGCATGCTCATCGTCGTCGATAAAGGCCGGGAAGAAGAGGTGCTGGCTATTTTCGATAAATGGGACCTGCCTTGCGCCTGCATCGGGGTGGTAACCGATACCAGGCGACTGCATTTTTATATGGACGGAGAGTTGGAAGCCGATGTGCCGGCCGACGATCTGGTACTGGGCGGAGGAGCGCCTGTCTATCACCGCGAATGGAAAGAACCAGCCTACTATGCCGAAAACCAGAAATTCGATCCTGCTGCCATTCCGCAACCCGACTATCCAGCCGTGGCCCGTCATCTTTTACAGCATCCGAATCTGGCTTCCAAAAAATGGGTGAGCCGCCAGTACGACAGCATGGTGGGCACGGCCAATGTTTCCGCATCTGAACCATCGGATGCGGCCGTTGTTCTCATTAAAGATGCCAAAGACATGGCCATGGTGCTGACGGTGGATTGCAATTCCCGCTATGTGCACGCCGATCCGGAAAAGGGTTGCGCCATTGCGGTGGCCGAAGCGGCCCGGAACATTGTCTGCTCTGGTGGAGAACCCGTCGCCATTACCAACTGCCTCAATTTCGGGAATCCTTATAACCCGGAAGTGTACTGGCAGTTTGTACACAGTATCAAAGGAATGAAAACGGCCTGCGAGGCATTCCAGACACCTGTAACGGGAGGAAACGTAAGCTTTTACAACCAGTCGGGTTACGATGGGCCTGTCTTTCCGACACCCACCATCGGGATGCTGGGTCTGATGGAAGGATTGTATAAAACCACCACCATTCCGTTTAAAAAAGCGGGCCACAAACTGGCTTTGCTGGGCCCAATGACGGATGATATTGCCTGTTCAGAGTATTTGTATTCGTATTGCGGGGTGAAGTCCTCACCGGCTCCGTCCTTTGAAATGGAAAAGGAACTGGCCACCCAAAAGCTGGTGAAGAAGCTGATCAAGCAAGGCATTCCTGCCTCCTGCCACGATCTGAGCGACGGGGGCCTTTTTCATGCTCTGGCCGAATGCAGTTTGCTGTCGGGACTCGGATTTGAGGTTTGTTCGACGGAAGGAATACGGAAAGATGCGTTCTGGTTTGGCGAAGGCCAGAGCCGGGTGCTGATTTCGTATGCCCCGGAATACGAAGTGCGGGTGGTGGAACTGGCCAAAGAAAAAGGGGTGGACTTTCTGCCGCTGGGTCTGGTGACCGAAACCAAGCAGCTGCGCACCGACGGACAGGAATGGCTGAGCTGGGACGAAGCGAAGGAGTTGAATGAGAATGGACTGAGCCGGTTTTTGGAAAACTAACCGGAAGACAAACGGGGCTATCCCAAAAGTCTCCATACTCTAGATCTAATCAGCCGGTCATTCAATTAACACTATGTGTATTTACTATGTG
>DAIOVD010000165.1:0-9060 GCA_036759185.1 Catalimonadaceae bacterium
GGCATTTACTTCCTCTTTCATTCGGTTGTAGGCTTCATCCACCAGCTTTTGAGTCGCCGATTTGTCGGTGAGGTAAGGCTTGGCCAGTTGTTTCCGGTAACCTTCCAGTTCTTTTTTAAATGAATTGGTTGTGTCGAGACCTTCTTTTTCGGCGTCCATCACCTTCAGTTTGAAGTTGACATAGAGGTCTACATATTCCCTTACACTTTTTTCGGTGTTGGCATCGCCAGTGTTGGCGTTGTTTTTATTGTACACGTACTTGAATTCCCGGAACGGAACCTTTGCATTCCCGATGGAAATGATGGCTTTTTCATCATCCGGGTTGGATGCAACAGTGGGTTTGGTGGTCGCTGCCGCCGGGTTTTTTTTAGTGGCGACCTTTTTTGTCTGTGCCTGGGCTTGAAAAGCAACCAGTGACGAAATGCAAAAAACGAGTTGTAATCTTCTGAAATTCACGGTCTCTTTAGTTTCTGTGATGCGATTAAAAAATGCGGTGCAAGATTAGTAAAAAAAGAGATGTAAAACGAAGCAACCACAAAGCGATTGATGATTGCCATTCTTTACCACGATCAGTCTCTTCGGGAAGTGGGAATTGAATGAAGAGTTGAGAGGTTTTTTTACCGGATTGGCCGCATTCTTTTGTTTCTTTGCCGGCAAATCCAATCTGTTATGAGAGTTGCCGCCATCGACATTGGCTCGAATGCCATCCGACTTCAGGTTTCCAGCATTGTGCGGTACAACGAACGTGATACCATCAAAAATCTGGAGTACGTTCGGTTTCCGCTGCGTTTGGGTCAGGATGTGTTTAGCGAAGGAAGGATTCTCCCGGCCACAGAGGAGAAATTCATCAAACTTATGACAGCGTTCAAAATGCTGCTGGATTTATATGAAGTGGCATCCTACAGGGTTTGTGCCACTTCAGCTTTTCGTGAATCTGCCAATGGTCCTGAAATCGCTGCCCGTGTTCTGGAGGAATGTGGGATGAAGCTCGAAATCATCAGTGGCGATGAAGAAGCCAATCTGGTGAACCGGGCCATCTACAAGTTTCTGGATGAAAAAAACTACCTGCACATCGATGTAGGTGGGGGAAGTACCGAACTCAACCTGTACGTGAATAAAGAAAAAGTTGCCACTCATTCTTTCCAGCTTGGTTCCGTCCGGAATATGGCACATGCCGAATTCCCGGAAGCCTGGGTGAAGCTCGAGAAATGGTTGCAGGAAGAAGTGCACAAAGAATATTATCCGGTTACGGCCATTGGCACAGGAGGGAACATCAACAAACTGTTTGATCTTTCATCTGTAAAAAATAAAAAGGCCAAGTCCATCACATTGGGCGAATTGAGTTCTGTCCATTTTTTCATTTCCCGAATGAGTGTGGAAGAGCGTATCAACCAGCTGATGCTGAACCCGGACCGTGCCGATGTGATTGTGCCCGCATCTGAAATCTATTTACATGTCATGCAAAAGGCGAAAGCCAAAAAAATAATTGTCCCGGATCTGGGCCTTAAAGACGGCATCATCGAATCGCAGTATGATCTGGTTAAGGACCTTATCCCACATGTTGTATCACCAAATTAATTCCATCCATAGTTTTTATGAGTAATTCAAAAGCGGTCTATATAGTATCCGCCGTCCGTACCCCGATCGGTAGTTTCGGTGGGGTTTTGTCTTCATTTACCGCCATCCAACTGGGAAGCACCGCCATCAAAGGTGCCCTGGAAAAAGCGGGCGTTCCGGCATCTGAAGTGCAGGAAGTGTTTATGGGAAATGTGGTTTCGTCCAATCTGGGACAGGCCCCTGCCCGTCAGGCTGCTTTGGGAGCCGGCATTCCGGATACCGTTCCCTGCACAACAGTGAACAAAGTATGTGCTTCCGGAACCAAAGCCACTATGTTTGGCGCTCAGGCCATTATGCTGGGTCAGGCCGATGTGGTTGTCTGCGGAGGAATGGAAAGCATGAGCAACATTCCATACTACATTCCAAAGGCCCGTTTCGGATACAAATACGGAAACGGTGAACTGGTGGACGGTCTGGATAAGGACGGCCTCCAGGATGTGTATCAGCGGAAAGCCATGGGTGTGTTTGCCGATGCCACCGCCGCCAAATACGGAATCAGCCGGGAAGCGCAGGATGCCTTTGCCATCAACTCCTATAAAAAATCGGCTGCGGCTACCGCCAGTGGTCATTTCAAAAACGAAATCGTCTCGGTGGCCATTCCCCAGAAAAAGGGTGATCCGATTCTTCTTTCGGAAGACGAGGAATTCAAGAATGTAATGTTCGATAAGATCCCATCGCTTCGGGCCGCTTTTACCGCAGACGGAACCGTGACGGCTGCCAATGCTTCCACCATCAACGACGGTGGTGCTGCTTTGGTTCTGGCCAGTGAAGAGGCCGTAAAACGACTGAACCTGAAACCCATCGCCCGGATTGTTTCGTTTTCAGACGGCGAACAGGCTCCGGAATGGTTTACAACGGCCCCAACAATTTCAGTTCCAAAAGCCCTGAAGCTGGCAGGTTTGCAGGTTTCCGATATGGATTTCTTTGAAATCAACGAAGCGTTTTCAGTCGTGCCTTTGGCATTCGAACAGATTCTGAATGTACCCGATGAAAAAATGAATGTGATGGGAGGAGCTGTTTCTTTGGGTCATCCGCTCGGTGCTTCCGGTGCACGCATCATCACCACATTGTGCCATGTATTGCAGGCCAAAGGCGGAAAATACGGAGCCCTCGGAATCTGCAATGGCGGAGGTGGTTCTTCGGCTATGATCATCGAAAAAATCTAAGGAACCTATGGCTGAACTGAACTGGAAGACCGGTCTGATCAGCGAAGGTCCCTGTCAGTTGGAATACAAATACATCAGCCATCCGGGAAAACCCTGGATGGCTTTTTTACATGGTTTCGGGCAGGACTACTACGCCTTTCATCCGGTGTATCCCAAACTGGAATCCCATTGTTCATTTCTGGCCCTTCATCTTTTTTTTCATGGAGAAACCAGTCTGGAAGGAACAAAGCCTTTGGATCCGGAAGACTGGAAGCGACTGATTCGCAGTCTTTTTCAACGACTTGGGATTGACCAGGCCCATTGGATGGCCTACAGTATGGGGGCCAAGTTTACCCTTTTGTCCTTCCAGGAAATGCCGGAGTTGTTTTCCGGAATCACCTTGCTGGCGCCAGACGGTGTGGTGATGAATCCCTGGTATGGGTTTGCAACGAAGACCATGTTTGGCCGGTTTTGTACCCGTGTTTGTCTGGAATACATGCCGGCGTTCCGGTTTCTGGTGATTGTGCTGGGAAAACTGAAACTGGTCCGTCCTTCTTTGGGGCGGTTTGCGGCCTCTCAGCTCGGCACGAAAGAGGATAGAGAAAGGGTGTTGGATGTGTGGCTCCGCCTGCGGAAAATGTGGCCGGATGAGCAAAAGTGGAGACCCTATTACAACCAGCATCCCATCCCGTTTGTGCTGGTTTTGGGCAAGCACGACACCATCATGTCGAAGAGTAAATTCCGGACCAAACGCAAAGAGTGGACCAACATCAAATGGCTGTACCTTGAAGCCGGCCACGCATCTCTCGTGGAAAAATTCGCGAAGGAAATTTAGGGAGTTAAAAGTGATGAGTGAAAAGTTAAGAGTGGTTGAAGGTTTTTTTAGGACAAAACGTCACTAGTTCAAACTCTTAACTCTTAATTCTTAACTTTTAACTATTTGTTTGCTAACCTTTAGAAGAACTGTTACCAATTCATATGGCCAACACCCCCAACGCAAAACTCTTCACTCTGAATTCTTAACCCTTAACTCTCTAATTCTTCCGGCGGTGCCACGGTGCCCCGAAGTTTGACGGGGCGGGCTTTTTTGCGCATTTTGGAATTGAGCATTTCTACTGCCAGGGCGAATACCATTCCGAAGTAGACGGTCGCTTTTGGAACGTGTACATCGAAGGCTTCGGCTACAAGCAAGGCTCCAATCATGATCAGGAACACCATGGCCAGCATTTTCAGTGTTGGGCGGCGGTTGATGAAAATACTGATCCGGCGGGCGTAGACCATCATAACAGACATGGATAGTATAACGGCCGCAATCATAATTTCAACATGGTCTGATAAACCAACGGCAGTGAGGATGGAGTCGAAGGAAAAGATGATGTCGACCAGCACAATCTGCACCAGGGTTCCGCTAAAGCTGGTTTTATTGGTGGCTACATCGTGTTCCACCTCACCTTCCAGCTTGGCATGGATTTCAGAAACCGTTTTGCCCATCAGGAAAAGTCCACCGAAAAGGAGAATGAGGTCCCGTCCGGAAAAGCCATTGCCGGCGATGGTAAAGAGGTCTTCTTTAAGTCCGATGATGATGCTGATGCCCAAAAGCAGAATAATCCGTACGACCAGGGCCAGCATCAAACCGATCTGTCGGGCTTTGTTCTGAAGACTGCCCGGAAGCTTTCCGGCGATGATGGAGATAAAAATGATGTTGTCAATGCCCAGCACAATCTCCAGTAATGTCAGAGAAAGAAGGCTGATGAGGTTGTCGGTCGTAAGTAATTGTCCCATTCCGGGTGCAAAACAAATACGTGGGCATGACTTTTGGGAATTTAAAACAGAAGAACTTCCCAAACGGGCGATTTTCCTTTTCTTTGCGGCCTTTCATTATTACCGTTCTATGCTTCAGTCCATCAAAAGCCTCATTCCCCTCAAGTTAAAAATCAATCTGTATTACCAGATGATCCGCCTCAGGGGAGCTTTTGACAAGGGAAACAACGTGGAATGCAACATCTGCGGCTCGCATTTCAGCCGGTTTTCCGATTTCGGTAGTCGTCCGAGTGTGCTGTGCCCCACCTGTTTTTCACTGGAACGGCACCGTCTGCAATTTGCCTATCTCACCCAGCACTCCGGCATTTTTACGGATGCGCTGAAGGTACTTCATTTTGCACCGGAGAAATGTTTGCATGAAAAGATCTCTCAAAACAAAAAGCTGGAATACGAAACGGCCGACCTGCTGATCCAATTCATCGACATCATCGAAGTGAAGCCCAAACACCAGATGTCGATTACCGACATCAAGTTTCCGGACAACCATTTCGACATCATCCTCTGCAACCACGTACTCGAACATGTGCCCGACGATAAAAAGGCCATGACCGAACTGCTTCGGGTTCTCAAGCCGGGCGGATTCGGAATTCTTCAGGTGCCGATCAATCTGAAGTCGGACGAAATCCAGGAAGACATGAGTCTCTCCACCGCCGACCGGGCTAAATACTACGGCTCACCAGACCACCTCCGTTTTTATGCCGAAAAGGGCTACATGCAACGCTTGCGGGAAGCAGGCTTTCAGGTCGAAGCCAATCCTTTCGTCAAATCCCTCGACATGGACCGCCTCTGCCTCATGAAAACCGAGAACCTGATTATTGTTAGGAAGTAGGGGGAGAGGAACTGTTTCAGGGAAACGAAGGGAGAGCGGACGGTGCTGCCGTTTTTCATGCAAATCTGGCAATGGGGTAACACCAAAGCGGAATCATACAATAAATTATAGTACGGGCTTTCTCTTATCGGGTTGACTGTTAACTTCGCCCCGCTATGAATCAACTCAATTTTGGTAGTCTTCTTTACAAAACCGGAGCCCAAAGCTGGAAATTCAAACCGGGTCAGCATACCGTCACCGTGAAAGTTGTCGACAACGACGGGCTGGAAAATGTGGAAGTGTTAAGGGTTGGAGCTTATGGGTTTGTAACGTGGAACTACGAGATGAGTTCGAAAATAAAATGTACAAATTGAAATGCTTCAAACAATAGTTTTTAAGGGATACTCAGGCAGTGGTAAAACGCATCTTATTGAATATTTTATGGAGCAATTAACGGCGAGAGGCTATAATGTTTCAATTGTGGACCACCAGACTAAATTATATTCAGAAGATATTGTGAAAGAAATCATAGGTAAGCATTTGGTAGAAGAGCCAGATTTTCTCCTAATTGGGCTTGCTTCTGATGGAAGGCTTGAAATTCACTTTGAGGAGTATTCTCAAAATAATGTCAAGGCATGTCCTCCCGCCATTGAATTTCTAAATGCCCTCAATGGAACGAAAAGATTTTAACTATTAATTGAATTAAGAAAAATGACGAAGCGAGAATTTTGGAACGAAGCACCTGGCGAAATACATCATAGGGCCTGGGGTTCTGCACGCCTTGAAGTCAAAGAATTTGGTGAGAAAAAAGTAGCGCAATACAGGGACAAAGAGGGCGGTTGCAGTTTTGGCCAAATCGCTTTTTCTTGGGATGAATTGGCTAAGAATCTGAAAAATACTTTAGGAGCACATGGTTACTATGTGAATGAAAGAAAATGATGAAATCTCTCCAGATTAAGAACCTAGGTCCAATACAATCAGCTAACATTCAATTTGGTGACCTTACATTTTTTATAGGTCCACAAGCTAGTGGAAAGAGTATTGTTCTTCAGATTATTAAACTTTTAGAGGACAAGCCCCACATCCGCAAAACACTAGAGGATCAGAATTTTATATGGCCAAAGGATGTGTCTGATGCTTTTGATCAGTATATGGGGGAAGGAATGGGGGCTATATGGAATAGCGAAACAAAAATTTCAGTTGATAAAATTCCTTACAAAAAGGACAGCTTAAAGTTCACACCTGGAGAAAGATATAAAGAAGCAGTAGAAAAGGTTTTTTATATCCCCGCTCAAAGGGTAATGGCATTTGATATGGATTGGATTAGAACTTTTTCTTCCTTTTCAGACACGACGCCTTTTGTTTTAAGGCATTTCAGTGAATCAGTAAGACAGATATTAGAGGCCGAACTTTCGAAGAAAAGCAGCCAGTTATTTCCTGTAGATCAACAATTAAAGGCTCCCATTCGCAAAGCAATAAATGAGGCGATTTTCAATGGAGGAAAAGTGGTTACAGATAGAAAAAAGCGGAAAAGCCTTAATATGGAAATTTCGGATCAAAAGATTCCTTTTATGTCTTGGAGTGCTGGACAAAAGGAATTTATGCCTCTCCTTTTGGCTTTTTATTGGCTTTGTCCCCCATCTAAGGTAAGCAAGAAAGGAGGGATTGATTTGGTCATTCTCGAAGAACCGGAAATGGGGCTCCATCCAAAAGCAATTATTGCTGTACTATTGCAAGTATTGGATTTGGTAGCCAGAGGGTATAAAGTAGTTTTATCCACTCACTCAACCATTTTTCTCGAATTTGCCTGGGCTTTTCAATACTTTAAAGAGAACAAATATGAGGATGGTCTTTACAAGTTGTTTGACCAAAAGAAGGGTTTTACTATTTCAAAAATTTTTGATGGTTTAACAAAAAAGAAGATTACAACATATTTTTTCAATCGGGAAAATCAAAAAGTTTCTGTTCAAGATATTTCCACACTAGATGCCGAAGACTTGGATAGTGCGGTTGCCAACTGGGGTGGCTTATCTTCTTTTGCCTCAAAAGCTCAAGAGTTGGTTGCCGTTCATGCCTCTAATCACTAGACTATAATATGAGAAAGGCTAAACCTAAATTGAGTAAAAAGAAACAACCAAAGTCGTTTGAAGATCTAGTTAAGGAAATTCAGTCCATTAAAGATTGTTATAAGAAAAGCCTTGATGCTTTGGAGACAAAAGACAAAGCGGACATTAAAAGTATTGAAGGTGCATTTTGTGGCAGTGTTTATCTGGATGGCTGTCAAACAGGTAAAAGAGTAATTGGAGAAAAAAGATGGGACTACATCATTTGTCATGATAGCAAATTATATTTTGTAGAGGTTCATTCAGCACAAACAAAGAACATAACTGAACTTGAGGGCAAGGCTAAAATGCTTAAAAACTTCCTTGATGGTGAGGGCTCCGCATTAAAGACCATGAAGGATCCTGGTTTTTCAAATATTTGGTTGGTGTCATCAGGTGCTAAAGTTGATCTTAGACCAAAGGGAATAAAACTGACTGGTGCACCATTAAACCGATATTTAGCGAGCAAAGGGCTTATGCTATATACAAAACTTGAATTTCCTTTAAAGGCTAAAAAATAGAAGCTGAAATTGCCAGATTTCTTTGTCAGTCTGCTGATTGACAATGATCCAAACTTTTCTCATTAAAAGAAAATAGTTGGCTGAATGGAGGATACTATCTCTTACTGTTGGAACTGATATTGGCTTTTTTAGTACTTACAGTTTGACTTTTCCAAAGAAAAATTAAATAGTACTATTCATTTTTAATTTTAAGAATTAGTTCCTTTAATTCAATTGGGATTTGATTCAACCTTAATAAGCCAACAAGCAAGTCATGATTGCTAAAGCTTGTTTTTTCATTTATAACCCTTTGGTAAACTCCGCGGATGTTTTTTCCTCTATGGTATAACTGCCAATTTGGGTATTGAAGCCTCATGCCATTGATAAATGAAACTTCCTGAATTTTAAAATTTTGATATTCAATATTACCTAACTGCGAATCGTTAAGAGTTTTGTCTTGCTCAAAATGAAATCTACGTATGTCTTTTTTCATTTCCGATTCAACTAGATTAAAAAAATGATCTGCAATCTTTTGGAGATCATCTTGTGATAAACTTAATATTTTATCCTCTTTCCCAATTGGAATCTCTATGCCTGGAATTATCTGGCGCAGGTATTGGTTTGAGCTATTATTAAGTCTTGCAAATATTACTATTGGGTCCAATAGATAGTTTTCAATACTGTAGCGGTTCAATACATGGATTTCTGAGTTTATTGGACTGTTGCCAAGATCCTTATCAATCAAACCTTGAATTGATTCACTAAATCTGTCAAACCGTTCTATCCAAGTTTTCACAACGCTTTTACCCCCAGTTTCATCATTGGATCGGTTTGAGGCAGGAATAAATCCAAAATAGTCAGTTTTATCAATTTCGTTGTATTCCTCCCTGATAGTATTATATATTTCTGTGTAGAATGAAACATCGTCCTCATCCTCCACAAACACTAACTTTGTTTTTGTAGTTACTAGAATTAGACCGCTAGTTAGGATTGAGATGCTTTTTGAATGCGATCTTGATTTGTCGTGGACTATTTGTGTAGGGTTCTTTTTTAGCTCATATACTTGG
>DAIOVD010000166.1:0-8970 GCA_036759185.1 Catalimonadaceae bacterium
CATCACGTCCAGCCTTCTTGCCAGAAGTGCAAAAAAATACAACTGGCTTGAGTGGGATGGTAAAGAACTTTCGGGTTCTTTCATCAGCTATCCTCAGAGGGATCAGATTCCTGAAAACATTCAGGAACAACTAATTGTCGAACTTTACTCCAAATAATTAACAACTATGTCTTCGATTCTAGCCTTTCAGATGCCAGACAAAGTCGTCATGGAGAAGGCCGATGACTTCCATGGCCTATTCGAATTCAAGCCTCTTGAAAAAGGATATGGTGTAACCATCGGCAATGCCCTCAGAAGAATCCTGCTTTCATCCCTGGATGGATATGCAATTACTTCTATCAAGATACCATCTGTTCTTCATGAATTTTCAACAATTGAAGGTGTTGTTGAAGATGTAACGGAGATTATCCTGAACCTGAAACAGGTTCGGTTTAAAAAACTGGTAGACAGTCCTGATCAGAAAATCAACATTTTCCTGAAAAACAAGGATTCGTTTACAGCAGGTGATATTTCAAACTTCACAAGTTCTTTCACGATCCTTAACCCGGATCTGGTTATCTGCCGTATCGACCCGGCCTTCTCTTTCGAAATTGAATTGACAATTGAAAAAGGAAGAGGTTACATTCCGGCAGAAGAAAACAAAAATTCGGATGCAGCATTGGGCGTAATTCCAATCGATGCCATCTTCACCCCGATTAAAAACGTTACCTACAGCGTTGAAAATACCCGGGTTGAACAGAAAACCGATTTTGAGAAACTGATCATCGAAATCAAAACCGATGGTTCTATTCACCCTGAAGAAGCACTCAAAGGAGCTGCCTACATTCTGATTCAACACTTCATGTTGTTCAGCGATCAGGCCATGACTTTTGAAATTGCAAGACCTCAGGAAGAAGAGACAGTGGATGAAGAGTGGCTGCAAATGCGCAAACTCCTCAAGACTTCTCTTACGGATCTTGATCTTTCCGTCCGTGCCTACAACTGTCTGAAAGCAGCCGACATCAAAACGTTGGGTGATCTGGCAGCTCTGGAAGTATCCGACATGATGAAGTTCCGGAACTTTGGTAAAAAATCATTAACAGAATTGGAACAGCTGATTGCTGAAAAAGGGTTGACCTTTGGAATGGACGTAGCTAAGTACAGATTAGACGAAGACTGAAAATGAGACACGGAAAGAAAAATAATCACTTAGGAAGAACAGCTCCACACAGAAAGTCAATGCTTTCCAACATGGCCAATTCTCTCATTATCAATAAGAGAATTGTGACTACGGTTGCCAAGGCGAAAGAATTACGTAAATACGTTGAGCCTCTTCTCACAAAATCAAAAGAAGATACCACCCACAATCGTCGTATTGTTTTCTCCTACCTGAAAAGCAAGGAGTCTATAAAAGCTTTATTTGGCGAAGTATCTGAAAAAATTGCTACACGTAATGGCGGATATACCCGGATTATTAAACTGGGAACACGTCAGGGGGATGCAGCTGAAACAGCGATGATCGAACTGGTTGACTACAACGATCTGTTGATGGCTTCCACTGCCGAAGCACCTGCAAAAGCAAAACGTACCCGTCGTGCCGGTTCCAAAAAAGCAGACGGTGTCGCAGCCGCTCCTGCCGCTGAGGTAATCCAGGATGCAGTTGTGGTTGATGAACCAATCGCAGCAGCACCCGTAGCGGATGAACCAATTGTTGATGAAGTTGCCACTTCTACGGAAGATGCACCGGAAACTGACAATGAGGCATCTCCGGATGATGAACCTGCCGCTCAGGCATAAGATTTGAAAGGGAACTTTTAGTTCCCTTTTTTTTTGAACCAACCGCTTATTACCGGGTTATATGAATATGACAATGACAGATGAAGAACTGAAAGAAGAAGTTCGCAAGACCATAAAGACCATTTATGATCCTGAAATCCCTGTTGATATTTATGAACTCGGGCTCATCTATGAAATTGAAGTCTACCCGGTGAACAATGTCTACATCAAAATGACACTGACATCACCCAATTGTCCTTCGGCTGGCACGATTCCTGAAGATGTGCGATCAAGGGTAGCTGCGATGGAAGGAATCGGGGAAGTTCATGTGGAACTGACTTTTGATCCGCCTTACCATCAGGACATGATGTCAGAGGTTGCCAAATTAGAACTCGGTTTTTTATAAAATAACAATACCATGTATCCAGAACATTTAGTTGCGCCAATGCGCTTAGATCTGACTTCCGCCGGATTCAGTGAGCTGAAAACAGAAGAGGAAGTTGACAAAGAACTTTCATCCAACGAAGGAACTGCCCTGGTTGTGATCAACTCCGTTTGCGGTTGTGCTGCAGGAACTGCCAGACCTGGTGTGAAACTGGCTCTCTCCCGTGCTTCAAAAAAACCTGGCAAACTCGTAACCGTATTTGCCGGTGTGGACAAAGAGGCAACAGCCAAAGTGCGGGAATACACTCTTCCTTACCCTCCGTCTTCTCCATCAATTGCCTTGTTCAAAAATGGCGAACTCGTTCATTTTGTACAGAGGCAACATATTGAAGGACGGTCTGCTGAGGTAATCGCCACCCACCTCGAAGGTGTGTTTGAGGAAGTACTTTAGGTTTAACCTTACAAAAAGTATTCATGCCCTTTGGAAACAGAGGGCTTTTTTTATGCCTTCTGTCTGCCAATAGCGGCAACCCAACTCTTCCCTCCTCCCCTATTTTGCCATATACGGCTCCATTTCCTTCTCGATACCCTGCCGCAGTTCCATCAGCTTCCGGGCATAGGACTCCATCTTCTTCTCATCTTCTGTAACCGGAACAAATGGCGGAACATGCCTTGGTTTTCCTTCTGCATCCAGCGAAACAAAAATGATGACACAATGGGTGTTGTGCACAAACTCGTCTGACTCCAGTGGTTTGCTGTACACATCCACCGCAATGTGCATGGACGAAGAACCAGTGAAAATGAGACGGGTGCGGATCTCAACAAGGTAGCCAATGTGAATGGGCTTAAAGAATCGGATACCACCGACATACACCGTGACAGCATATCCACCGCACCAGTTTACAGCTGAAGCATAACCCGCCTGGTCAATCCATTTCATCACGGCACCTCCGTGGACCTTTCCACCAAAATTTACATCCCCCGGTTCTGCCAGAAACCGGAACGTCATGGGCTCTTTCATAGTGAGATTGTTGAAAACACGAAACCACTGTTCCGCTCTATTCCGACACGAAACTAGTCTGAAAAAATTGTTCGGTTTCTGAAATCCTTTTCAGATTTTTGAAGGCAGCCAGAAGCATATGAAAATCCACACCACCAACTACACCAACACCTTTATCGAAATCGCGGACGATTGTCCTGCTCAATCCGGAGAAGTTCCACCAGTGAAAGCAGATGCGAAAACCATTGCTGGCATTCAATACGATATGGTCACCAAAAACCCATATCGATACACCTCAGATGAAGTCTTGTTTCAGGTTTTTGCTGACCGGAAGGATCTGACTGAAGCCGAATACGAAGAAGCCAGGACACAGTTTTTCTCCAAAGGCCAGCCATGCTTTCGGGCTTCTCCCCTCACCAAGCGTTATGGATGGGGTGTACATTTTGACAAGGACGGTAAAATGGCTTTGTATGGATCCCATTCAAAGGAATACAAGGAACTGATAAATGATCCTGCGTTGACCGTTGTCAAGGCGATGAAATCCAGCAGGTAGAAACCAGTGAAAGAAAGGATATTGTCTGTTTTATTGATTCTGACCTCCCTTTTTGGCTATCTGGAATGGGGACAAGGCCAGCAGCTGTTTCTGATTCAGGCGGAAGGCGAAATCCTCGTTAAACTCTGGACGGAACCAAAATCGGTTCTCCATCCTTTGATATTAATGCCTTTGATGGGTCAGATTCTGCTTGCAGTAAGCATCTTCCAAAAGACACCTTCCCGCATTCTTATCTATCTGGGAACAGGAAGTCTTTCCTTACTTATTGGACTGATGTTTTTTATTGGAATGATCAGTCTCAATCTGAAAATCCTCTTTTCCACAATTCCCTTTCTCTTACTGACCGTGTATACACTGATTCATTTCAGAAAGAAAGCTTCAGGAAAGAGTTGAATCCTTTAGCCTTTCACTACTTCTGCGAAAAAGGCTGACCAAAGGTAAAACTGGCATAATCCACATACGCTGAACTGTATCCTCCCTGCGGATAGGCCACCAGCACCAGAGCAATCCGGAGTAGTTTTTCAGGTTCCAGTGTACTGTTGCCACTGGTTCCGGACTTTGAAAAGTCATCAAAATGAAGACTCACTTGTTTCCATTCACCCGTCAGTGTTGTTTTCGCTGTCCATAATTCATCGCTGGTTGAACTGTAGACCCCATCGCTGTTCTCATCTTCATACATTTGAATTTCCAGTGCCGTACGGCCATCGGCTTCCCCTTTCGCGAACATATTAAGATACACAGATGAAGCTTCTTTTCCAGTTAGTATCGATTTGAGATTGACATTTTTTGTGCTGAGGGTAGAAAGCCAGTAGTTGTAGTTCACATCATAGCCATCCATTCGCATCGCACGACGACCTTCAAAAAACAGGGTGGATTCACTTTCCTTAAACATGACCAGCGAATCCGTCGGGTCTTTGTACAAAGCACAAAACCCGGTCGAATCATTGGGCGATTCAAAATCATCAATCTGCACCGCATCAAAGGACGGCATCTGATTGATCACAAATTCGCAGGTGTATTCTTTGGCCCAGCCGGCCACCTTCAAACGGGCAGTACAGGATTCGGTGGGAAGAAAAAAGGCCAGGCT
This sequence comes from Catalimonadaceae bacterium, assembly GCA_036759185.1. Classification (GTDB taxonomy): domain Bacteria; phylum Bacteroidota; class Bacteroidia; order Cytophagales; family Flexibacteraceae; genus CAMDMI01. The sequence goes on from DAIOVD010000166.1 coordinate 4,780, forward strand.
GTCGGCCTTTCCGTCGAACGATGTATTGGAGGAATCCAGGTTCTGAGAAATACCCGACAACAAACGGACGGCACCCGAATTCTTTCCCCGGATTTCCAGTTTCCAGGCAACCGAATGACTGAAGCTGGCTATGAAAAACTGTTTCTGCACCGAAAAATTGACCAAAGAATAACTTGGCCGAAGACTGTCACCCTGAACCGAAAAATTGGTGGGTGTGGTCGTATCCTTCGGACCGACGTATTCCTGGATACCGTCCGTACGCTTGCAGCCGGTGAACAAAAGGACAGCCAGCAGAAGGAATGGAATGAAAGGGGCTGAGGTTTTCATTAGAATTCGTAGGTAAAGTTTGTATAAAACTGGTTGAGATTCCAGGTGGAAAGTCGCTCCGATGACTTCACACGATTGAAATATCCGGATACCATCAGAAAGCACTCTCCTGTAATATGCAACTGCAATCCGGTACCGATCAGTGTTTCGGTTTGATTCATGGTAAACGGACGGTACGATTCAATTTCGTTGAACCGGTTGATGTTGTTATAGATTTCGTTGCCTTTCGCGTTCAATCGTTTGATCCCGATCATGAGATCAAGCATGCGGACGATTTCCATTGTGGTTCCTGCCTCCCAGCTGTTTACCTTAAAATCGACAGGCAGATCTCCTCCCCTTTCCGAGGATTCGAAGCGATATCCCACATTCAGTTTCCATGCACCCCGGGTATGGAAAAATCGGTTCAGCTTTGTGATTCCAATTGCGTGGAAACGAGTAAAATCACGCCGGTCGGTCACCCCTGTTCCCAGAATTTCCTGGTAGAAATCAGCTTTGGCGGATACCATGATTTTGTCAAACTGATATTCCTGATCCAGAAAAGTTGAACTAAGTGAAAACCCCTTCCGGTTGGGCGTTGCTACGGAATACGGGAAAACCAGCTCGTATTGCGGAAGAAATACCTGCCGAAAAACGGAAAGACTCTGGTTGTAAATCGTTTCCGAACCGATCCTGTCGAGCATTCCTTGATTACGGACGAGCTGGTTGTTGCCCACAAACGAAAAAAAGGACGGTACCGCATTCCCAGTGAGCCGCATGGTTTGCGCACCCGGACTCTCAAAATACGGCCCTACTTCGGAATAACCTGCACCGACTGAAATCCGATTTTTCCAGGACAAAGCAAGCTTTGAATGCAGAAAATAATCATCCCGGTTTGGGTTGATCAGGGGTTCGTCGGTCTTCCATTGACTATGTGAAGAGCCTGCCTCCATGTTCCCAAACAAATAAATTTTCGGGAATGAAAGCCAGAAATTTGTGCCTCCGGACATCACGCGGTTTTCATTTTTTCCATTGGAAGTTAGCGGTGTAACGAACCGGACACCATTTCCAAAAAAATGGAAACCGTGCTGGTTTACGTCGGCTGAATAAGAAAGCCTCCCTCCTATCCGGTATGGGAAATCCCCGGAAAAAGAATGGGTTGCACGATCGGTTACCCCAAACAAAAGTGCTTTCAATGACTGATCGTCCATATACAAAGGAATCCGAAATTGCAATTTCCCTCCCCGCATTCTCCATGAATTTACCTGAGCCCAATAATCGTGAATTGTAGAAGATTGATTACCCTGATAATGAAACTGCCGTTCCATCGTTCGCCTGGCATTTCCGGTGGTGAAATTTTCGTAACGCAGCACATTTCGCCTGATGGCAAAGACAGATCCCAAAACCTGAGCCCCGGTATCAACCGGATTTGAAAACGTAAAAGGAGACAATTCCACATCTATATCACCGAGACTATAGGTGACAAATCGTGTGGCTCTTCCTTCCACCAGAACCTGCCGCAACTGAACCGAAGCACCAACACCACCGAAACCTCCGATGATGTTTTTTACCCGGCTGTCAACCAGAAGATTGATCTTGTCTTTGAAACGATATTCGGTCCGCAAATCGAACAAGGCATATCCCTGCATGGTTTTTCGGTCGGATGTCGAATCGCCCTGCAAGGCATTGCCTGATAAGGTCTGACTTTGCCACACTGTTCTTCCCAAACCATGAAACCGGAGCTGGCTGAAGGACGGAGTCGTGCATACCAGCCAGAGCAAGACCCCAGCCAGAATGGTTTTGGGAAGGGACAATATGTGAATGGATGGCGCCTTCATCTTAAAAACTGATTTTCAATTCCACCACCGATTCCTGTCCTTTAAAATGGTCAAGCACAAAACTCTTGTCGGTGTGCTCCATCCAGCGATGCCGGAAATACAACCCTGTGTATTCGGCAATCTCAAAATCAATCCCAAATCCATAGCCCGAACCTGTCTGGTTCAAGGGATTCCCGTTTTCTGAGGACAGTTGTGTTTTCTGACTGGCTTTGTTCCACTCCCATCCGGCGTACCCAACCAGATACACACTCTTATGCACCGAAATCATCAGTTCGGCTTCCTGGAAGATGGTCCGGAGGAAACCGGATTCCAGATTGAAATTCGTTTGCAGTGGAGAAGTGCCGATGCTGCCCACCGAAGAATAACTGGTGAGGTAAGAAAAGCGCCGTCCGGTTGGAAAGCGGTATTTCAAATCGACAAAGGTTGCGCTCATGTACTTGATCTTGTCGGCATCCTGCGTGAGAAAAAACCGCTCCAGACTCATCCGGAAGCGGTTTCCAATGCGGCCGTAGGGTCCGGTGTATTGTTGCCAGGGCGTAAAACGAGACCGCGAATAGCCGTTCACCATGTGTGGAAAGCTAATCACATTACCGGAAGCCGACAGTTCACGGGAGGTCTGGTGTCCCACAGCAACTGAGAGATTCCGGATTTTCTTTTCTACAAGCAGATCGATTCCGATGCGGTTGTTGGCCATCGTTCCGGCCGGATTGAGATAAGCCGGAAACAGGAAATTGTTGTAAGTAGAATCCGAGAGAATCCCACCTTGCTGATAAAGCGGATTGGAATTGTAGGCCTCGTTTTCCAGACAGACGAAGTTCTTTCCCATTCCAAACACCTGAATGCCAAAAGGCAACACCTGCGAATCATGGTTGTATTTGAGCCAGGCTCCGTAATCTGTTGTTTTACCTGCCTTCGGATTTTCCAGTCGGGCAACACCAGCCTCCCCTTTTACATGGTGCTGTCCTTTGTTCCATTTACCATCGATGCTGCTGACGATGCGCAGATCATGAAAGGATTTCACCCGGTCTGCCCAGGAAGAATTGTGGTAGAAATTGATCCCCATCTGGTTTTCGTTTGAACCATTCTTTACCAGACGGAACGCCGCTATGGCCGAAGGTGTGCCGGCCAGTGCCTCGGATGGAAACAGATTCAATTGGGTGCGGCCATAAAAGACTTTGGCTTCCAGCTTTCCGGGAAGATCGGTGGCCTGCAGGTAAAATCCCTGTGATCCGGTTTTGTTGAACAGGGACGGACTGAAACCGGTGCTCTGAAAATTGGACGAATAGCGATTGGCCGAATTGGAATGATATTCCCAGGGCACCCGGTCGAAGAGCGGATCGCGGATGTATTTATTGCTGAGGGTAAGAGATGAAAAGTGGATCGGCATCACTCCGGCACCGGCCCGAAAATCGAAGATTCCCCAGGATTTCGTCAGAATGAGGTTCGCCACCAGATTGTTCTGACTCGAAAAGTCCACCCGGTGGGTTTTGTCTGAATCGTAGTTGTAGAAGAAACCATAGTCCACTGCAAAACTGAGATTCTCCGTAATGAGTCCTCCAAAACTGAGTGCCAGTGTTGGCTGAAGCGTGTTGACCGTCGGAGAAAGTAAATTCGGATAGGGCGCAAAACTAAGGCTGCTCAACCCGCCATAGGTATCGGCATAGCCCGAGGCCAAGTTCCGGTTGATCAGATAGGGATTGAAAATTCCGTTGACCCAAAAATTCCGTTGGGTTGGATCCTGAATCTTCTTCAGCCACTTTTGGGCCAGACCTTGTGTCGTATTTCGATAGGAAAAAACAGAATCAGGTGCTTGCTTTTGAGCCAGGACATATGCAGGCACCACTGCCAGCAAAAGCACCAGAATCCATCCATACCGACCAACAACAAATGATTTCCCCATCCCCCCTTTCGATTGTTATTGAATCACAATGTCTTTGAGGACCACATTCCCCCAGTACCCTTCCTCTTTCTTGCTTTCCACATAAAAAAGGACGGAGTTGATTTTCGAGAAATCCATTTTGAGTTCTTTGATGATGAGATCATCCAGCGG
>DAIOVD010000167.1:0-8963 GCA_036759185.1 Catalimonadaceae bacterium
CCTCCTGTTTCCATCCCTGCGCCTTTCATTATCGACTTTCCAAAATAAGTGAACGAATAAATCACAGGCTTTCCTGGATGCACTGGCACATTTAAGCATTGAACCAAAGGTCCGGGGCTTTTGGTATGTGCAACGTTCAGCTACAAAACCTTTGAGCCAGTTTACCACACGCATTTTGTTTTTCTGCCTGTTGAGTGCCGGAACATTTTCCTTCGCATTCTCTCAGTCTGAATCTCCCTCCAGCATTTCAGACAATACAATTCCACTCGATGTGGAAATGCCATATGGATCTGCCGATGATGCGAGCCTACCACTTTGGGTGCGCCGGATGTACAGTGCAGACCCGAATCTGTACGAAGTAGAGGCTCTTTTCAAAGAGTATTATTCACAAAATGTCTTTGTAAAAAATCAGCACACCCAGTACTACAAGCGATGGAAACGCAAAATAGCCCCCTGGGTAAACAGCGACGGTTTGATCAGACCTCTCTCAAAACCGGAACTGGATAAAATCAACGAAAACTTTATCAGTCAGAAAGCGAAGGCAGCACAAGCAGCAAGTGATAAAGCCACCACTGCTTGGGGAGCTGCCAACTGGAAGTGCATCGGTCCTTTTGATTACGACAAAGATGCCGGAGGAAAAAGTCATGCTCCCGGCTCCTCACATGTGTATACGCTCGAAAAAGCGCCTTCCAATCCGGATATTCTCTATTGCGGAACTTCCGAAGCGGGTGTCTGGAAAACCACAGACCGGGGTTTGAACTGGACAAGCGTAACGCATACTCTTCCGTTTTTGTATTGCAATGCAATTGAAATACACCCGACCGATCCCAATATCGTTTGGATTGGTGCCAATAATGGCATCTATAAATCCACCAATGGTGGAACCTCGTGGGCTGTTGTTGGAGACGCTGCGTTTAAAGCTCTGGCACATACCATCCATGATCTGGTACTTCAGCCGGGCAACCCAAATGTGCTGTTTGTGGCATCCAACAAGGGATTTTTCCGGTCCACAGATGGTGGCGACAACTACACCAAAACCATCAGCACGCAATCCTCTACTGCTTATTTCAGTGAAATCGAAATCAAACCAAATGACCCGAATACACTGTATGTGATTCAATCAGGGGTTTCAGATAAGTACACCGAATTATTGAAATCGGCCGATGGCGGTGTAACCTTTACACTCGTTTCAGGATGGCCTGTTTTGGCAACTGCCAATTCAAAAACCATACAAAACATCAACCGGCCGGGAAGTGGAAACGGCTATGCCTCCTTTTCCAACGACCATCTGGGAACGGCCACACGACCTGATTTTACGATTGAGATGCGGGTGAAGGTGCCTTCCGCCATTGCCGATAAAGCCATCCTTTCGAATAAAAACTGGGGCAGTGGAAACAATGTGGGATGGGTTTTGGGGGCAAGGTATACCGGCGAATTGCTGTTTAATATGGGAGCCGGTTCCTCCAGGCTGGAACTCTTATCTTCCGGAATCTGGGACAATCAATGGCACCATGTGGCCATCGTATGGAGAGCATCCGGCAGCAAGGAAATGTACAAAGACGGGGTTCTGGTTGCCAGTTCATCGGCTGTTTTTAACACGACCAATACCGCCTTTCCCATGATTCTGGGCAGGGATGGAAATCTTGCCTATGGAGGATATGACATTGACCTGGATGATATCCGCATCTGGAATACTCCATTGTCCCAGGCCAATATTGCCGCCTGGCAGAATACAGAGGTCGACAATACACACCCCAACTATGCCAATCTTCTTCATTACTACAAATGCAATGAACCTTCAGGGACAATAGTCACCGATGAATTGGCGACCAATTCCGGAACCATCACCGGACTCATGAACCGGGTGCAATCACAAATCCACACATCGACCACCAGCCTTGCCGGTACCGATCATCAGAGAAGAGCTGAAATATCCGTCACAGCCGCAAAACCCAACCGGGTGTATGCCTTGCTTTCCGGCTCTGCCAATGGAGGAAGTGGTCTGTATGGCGTGTATGTGAGCGACGATGCCGGATTAACCTGGTCGCACAAATGTTGCGGAGCCGGACCTGGTGGCGCTGCCATTGCCGCCCCGGGCGGAGTAACAACTCCAGCTACCAATGCCAATATGCTGGGGTATTCTGAAACCGGAGGCGATGAAGGTGGTCAGTACTACTACGATCTGGCCATGGATGCCGATCCAAACAACGGTGATAAAGTCCATATCGCTGGTATTTGTCACTGGTATTCCGTCGATGGAGGAAATACATTCCGGCTTACCGCCAAATGGTCCTGGCCGGATGATCCCAAATACATCCATGCCGACATTCATGGAATTCACATTTACGGAAATGAAGTGTGGGTCAATTGTGATGGCGGCATTTATTTGTCTACCGACAGTGGAAAAACATCCTTCAATAAACGGCAATACGGCATAGCCGGAACTACTTTCTGGGGTTTTGGAATGGGCCATAAGGACGGAGAAGTGATGATCGGAGGAACTTACCACAATTCTCACCTGTTGAAAAACAACAATGTGTACCTGGGTGGATGGACATCCTACACCGGCAGTGCAGACGGAACCAGAGGATTTGTGAATCCGGGAAAACCAAAAGAAGTGTACAACGACAGCCGCCGGGATATTCTACCGGCCAATCGCTTAACAACTCCTACGGCATTAACCCTCAGCAAACTGCCCAACAAGTCTGATCCGACAAGCAAAATCGCCTGGGATCCCCGATGCTACAACTGCATTTACACCGGAACCGGAACCGATTTATGGTACAGCGAAGACGATGGTGTGAACTGGACTCTGGTGAAAAGCTTTGCACCTCAGCAGGTGGGAGACATCGAAATCGGATGGGACGACCCCAATGTGATCTGGGTCACTACATCACAAAGTCTGTACATCACTCCAAAGCAAATGTGGAGGAGTCTGGACAAAGGCGTGACCTGGGTAAATATGACTCCGTCCAGTGCCACCCTGGGTTACAATCCGGGAATGTACTTTGATGTGACACTTGGTACCAGCAGCCAGGATGTCTGGTTCATCACATCGCATTTATATGGTTGGTATGTTGAGAATACCCACAAGGTGTTTTATTCTTCCAACGGAGGAACGACCTGGACGGACTGGACCACACCGCTTATCGCCACTGAATCAATCAACGATATTTTTTATCAGAGGGGAACCAACGGAGGAGTCTACATCGGAACAAGACGAAGCTGTTTTTACCGCAACAAATCCATGTCAAACTGGGTACAGTACGACAACGGATTGCCACCGGTGATTCAGTGTACCCGGATTTTGCCCTGGTACAAAGAAGCCAAACTACGGTATGCCTCAAATCGGAGTGTGTGGGAATCTCCGTTTTACGAACCAGGCGTTCCTCATGCTCAACCAATGGTAGATAAGCTCAAAACCATTTGCCAGAGAGATACCTTTTATTTCGCCGATTATTCAGCGCATTATAAAACAGGGGCCACATTTGCATGGACCATCTCGCCGTCACCAACCTATTCAAACAGTTTGTCTCTTGAAAATCCGAAAGTCGTGTTTGGAACTCCCGGGATATACACAGTGGGAATTACGGTGACCGACAGCCTGGGAACTTCCTCAAAAAATCTGATAGGCAACATAGAAGTGATCGCCAACTGTGCCCCGGATACACTTCCCGATAAAGCATTGAACCTCACCGCAAACGGTCAGTACGCAGAAGCATCTTCTGCATTGAATATTTCTTCCAATACTGTGACCATGATGGCATGGGTAAAACCAACCATCACCCACACAGGAACTGCAGGGGTGATATTTTTCAGAAACGGCTCCCAGGTAAGCGGAATTCACATTGACAACAACAACGAGCTCCGTTATCATTGGGGAAACACGTCCTTCTGGGGGTATTCTTCCGGTTTAAATCTTCCGGTGAATGAATGGTCTCATGTTGCCGTGGTTATTTCGCCAACCAATGCAAAACTGTATCTCAACGGACGTGCTGCGACCAATACTGCTACTCACTCCGCTGCAACATTCAACGTTCCGATGCGCATTGGAAACGATCCGAATTCTTCTGCCCGCACATTCAGAGGAATGATTGATGAAGTGGTGTTTTACAACCGATCCCTTTCTCAGGACGAGGTAAGGGAACAAATGCACCTGAGCAAAAAACCGGAAGCCGATCCGAATCTACTATCGTATTATCAGTTTAACGAAACGACAACCCAGCCCTTGATTATGGACCGGAAAGCCTTACGTCATGCTCTGTTTGTGGGTGGTGCCACGAGGATGATGTCGACTGTGCCGGTTGGTGGTGGCACATCTGTCAGTTCACGACTGGCCGTTACCGCAGGAGGTACCTATTCATTTGGCGCCACAGGCTTAAGCATAACATTTCCTGCTTCCGGAAATAAACCAAATGGTGATCTGGTCGTGACACGCATCAATCTGGATCCGGATACGAAGCCAGATCTGCGGTTGGCACCGTCTGCTTACTGGGTGATCAATAATTTTGGCACCAATCAGGTGATTGCGCCTGTTACTTCAATGGTTTTCAGCAATCTGGGCAATCAGAGCTTTGGAGATCTGGCGTATCTATACAAAAGGAAATCCGGGCAGGATGGTGCTACCTGGGGAACAGATGTCGGGGGTGCCAATTCTTTTTCCCTTGCAGGAAATGGCTCCATCACCAGCCTGGCTCCAAATGTGACTGGTTTCAGTCAGTTTGCCATTTCTTCAGAAGATTCGCCATTGCCTGTACACCGCATGGACCTGAAAGCCAGAATAAGTGCCAGCCGTAAACAGGTCGATCTGAATCTGACCATGGATTTTTCAGGTACCCTGAAGTCGCTTGTGGTGGAGAGAAGTGTTGATGGTTTGCTTTTTGAAACGATTGGAGCCATTAACCCTGATCTGAAAAAAGGAAATCAATTTGCTTATTCTGATTTCAACCCGGTTTCAACAAGTGGTAATTACTACCGGATCAAGGCAACCGATCAGGAAGACAAAATCAAATATTCAAACATCGCCGAAGTCCGTTTGCCTAAGTTGTTTGAAGGATTTGTCCTGACGCCCAATCCGGTAAAATCCGGTGACTTTTTCGATGTTCTGGCGCAGTATGAAGGGTTTTCTGTCAAAGCCATTGATGCTTACGGACGGATTCTTATTCAGAATTCTCTGAGAGCAGGTTCCAATCGAATTTCGTCTGAAGGACTCAAACCAGGTGCCTATTTTCTGGAATTCAGCAACGGAACCGATAAATGTCTGAAACGACTGATCGTTCAATAGCCATTATTTTTCAGACAAGAATCCTTACCGATTTGCTTTCAGTGTAACCGGAAAATTTGGGCAGGCTTCGTGTATTCCACCAGGAAACAATCTGATCAATTCTTTCAGCATTTACCAGTCGAAAAGCAAAGGAACACCGGATGAAGCGACGGTGTAAGTTGCGGTCATTCAAAGTAATATAAATCATCAGACGAAATACTTCCAGGGTTTCATGTCATAAGGGGGGGGGGATTCAATAAATCGCCAGAAACTAGGATTGCAAACAATTTCCACAGGAATCAGAGATGGTTTACTTTGGGCTCTGTGTTCCAATGGCCCAGAAAATTTGCTTACTAAAGTGCGTATTCTGGCTTCACAAAGGCTCATATCTTTGGAGCTCAGGTAAAACAAGAACCTAAGTAAAAGCGATCATCTCGATTCCTTCTAACGCTATATCTTTCCAGAACAAGTACCTTAAGGAATTATCCACATCCGGAATAGCAAACCAGAATAAACCGGCTCACTTCAAATAAAATGCAGGAAAGTGTTGCGATCCATTTTTTTAGATTCGGTTTGTTTTCTAAAATTGGACGAAAATTGATGTAAACTCCTATGAACACGAAAAAAATTGTACTGGCGCTGAGCTTCTTACCTCTGCTTTTTTGCGTTTGGATGGCCGTAGCAAAGTCTGCTGATAACCCGGGCGATGCTATTTTGGGTGTTTGGCTGACCGGTACCGGAAAGGGTAAAATCAAAATTTACAAAGATTCCGAAAACCGGTATCATGGAAAACTGGTCTGGCTGCGGGATCCTCTCAATGAAGAAGGCAAACCCAAACTGGATAAAAACAATCCCGACGATGCAAAAAAGAAAATGCCACTTCTGGGGCTGCAGAATCTCCGCAATTTTGTATACGAAGGTGAAAACAAATGGATTGACGGCCAGATTTACGACCCCGAAAATGGAAGCGATTACAGTTGCAAAATGGAACTAATCGACAATAACACGCTCGAAGTCAGAGGATTTATCGGGATTTCACTTTTCGGAAGAACAGACGTGTGGAAGCGTCAGGTGCTCAAAGCGAAATAGATTCCGCTTTTTCACTACGGACTTACCAGATTTAAACTGATTCCCGCATACAACGGGTTGCCGGGTTTAGTCTCATACACAAACTTGCCCCGGTCGCTGGTTCTCATTTCAGATAAATCGAATTTGTAATTCATTCTCCATCCTGCCTGAACAGACAGCCAGATAAATCCGGTAATTTTTTGTTCATACATCAGGCGGAATTTCAGTTCGGACCTGCGGAGTTCCAGATAATCAGTCGATCCGGCACTTGCGGTAGTGAAGCGCATTCCGTTCTGAGCGATCCGGTAACTGTTTCCTTCCAGTTCAAATCCACCCAACAATATCGACTGCGGAGAGAAGTTATACCGTACATGGGCTCTGGCCGGAAGCAGGATTTCCAATCCCCATTTGTCGTTGAATGTTTTGTTATAAAGAAAAAGGGGAACATACAACCGCTCTCCTCCTCTCCAGGTCTGGGTTGCCCCGATTGCCCACATCATGGTTTCACTTTTCTTCCAGCCATACAATGCCGCAAATGTGTAGGTGGGCTTAGGGAAGTATTTATCAAAGGTGTTCCAGCCAAAATTTCCGGAAAAATCGCCCAGGGCAGACAGAATCAAAAAATGCTTCTCGTCCAGTGGTTTAAATGCTGTCACATTGAGTCCAACAGTTCGGATTCCTTTCGAAAGGGCTTCTTTGATAGACTGACTCAATGGGTTCTGAACTCCTGAGGCACTCTCATTTTTAAACGCCATAGCGCTTTCGTAATAGTTTGCCCCCAGGTTGACGATCAACCGGTTGTTCGAAATAACGGGCGCATTCACTTGTCCACGGGCCCCACCCAAAAACTGAACATTTTGTTTGGGTAAAGTCTGATCACCTGCATCTCCCTTATATGTTGCCTCAATGTCGAATGGTGCCTGCCATTCATAGCCCACTGAAATTAGTTTGGTGGGTGATAAAAACCGGACTTTCTGCGTGCAATATTTTACAGATTCATCTGCACTACCATATTGGCTGTAGTCTTCTTCCTCCACTTTTGTTGAATCAGCCACCTGGCAGAAAGCAGGAATACCGATGAAAATAGAAAAAAGAACAGTTCGGAATGCGTTGGCTATCAATGTACTAATGGATGTGTTTCGTGCAAATATATGGGGCATATCCATTCTACAACACTTTTGAACCGATTTTTTCCAGATTCACCAATACGGATGATTTTTACCCGGACAGTGCAATTGTCCAATGAACAATCCGGCGTTCTGAAACGGTGCCGGCCATTGATCTTTTATCACCATACCAGTGTATTCAAAAGATGAAATCAAAGGTGACCAATTTGCGGAAATCCCCAATTTTCCACGATGCAATTGCTTGATTACCGACACAAAACGAATTTCCATTTCCAAAGCAATTGAGAATTGCCTTCACTGACACGAAGCTTCTTCCATCATCCAGAGCGAATAGTCGAAAGAGCAACTGCATGGCGACACAGTATTGAAAAAACAATGCATTCAGATTCTCAACAGCCAATCATAAAAAAAGGGCTGCCCGTTTGGACAGCCCTGGATGTTGTTTTTTGTGGTTGAAAAAGGACTTATTTCAGGAATTCGACTTTCATCTCAACCCGACGGTTCCGGGCTTTGCCGGCTTTGCTGGCGTTGGTATCCACCGGACGGGTTTCTCCAAATCCCATACCTGTTACCCGCATCGGATCGGCTCCGGCTGTGATCAGGTATTTGGCTACGGCATCGGCTCTGTCCTGAGAAAGGGTCATGTTCATCGCATCGTCACCCACATCATCGGTGTGGCCTTCGACGGTCAGTTTATACGTTGGATTGTCGATCACCACGTTGGCAATGGATTTCAGAATCGGAAACGATACCGGTTTGATGACGGCCTTTCCGGTTTCAAACTGAATTCCCTGCAAGGCTTTGTTAAACAATTGTTTGATGGCCACTTTCAGTTCAGGGCAACCTCCGTTGGAAGTAGGACCGGAAACATTCGGGCACTTATCGGCGAAGTCATTCAATCCGTCACCGTCCGTATCCGGGCAGCCTGAGTTGGCAGCAGTACCGGCGGCAGAAGGGCATTTGTCAATGTTGTCGGTTACGCCATCACTGTCGGTATCCGGACAGCCTTTTGTACTGACGGGTCCTTTTTTATCGGGGCATAAGTCTTCACTGTCGGCCACGCCATCGTCATCCCGATCGGGGCAACCACGGAATTTTACGATACCGGCCATATCCGGACACTGGTCTTCATCGTCACGGATTTTATCACCGTCACGGTCACCACAACCTTCCATGGCCAGGGATCCTTTAACGGTCGGGCATTTGTCTTTGCTGTCGATGATTCCGTCGCCGTCTGTGTCGGGGCAGCCATTCAAGGCAACCAATCCAGCCAGGGCAGGACACTGGTCATCGGCATCGGCTACGCCATCTTTATCGGAATCGGGACAACCTTTTGTCGCGGCGGTTCCGACAACAGAAGGACATCCATCCAGATAATCAAACACACCATCACCATCTGTATCGAGCGGGCAACCCATTTTATCCACTTTCGCGGCTCCCGGAGTATCGGGACATTTGTCTTTCATATCTGCGACACCATCGCCATCGGCATCGTTCATTTTACC
>DAIOVD010000168.1:0-8899 GCA_036759185.1 Catalimonadaceae bacterium
CCACATGCTGGTTGGTGAATCCCAGTGGAACGACGGATTTGTCGTTGGGGTCGTAGGATGCACGAATGGGGAGACAATGAATAGAAGATTGAGGTGTCTGTGATAATGGAAAATGATTCACAACCGGGCGGGGATAAAAAACGGTTGTGTCTGCACAATTTTCAATGGTCGTGTTGACAAATAGTTCGGATGGGTGATGAGCCACCTGATTGGCGCTGAGGTGAACACTCATTCCTTCTGCAATCACACTCAGTTTAAGACTATCGCCGGCAGCTAGTTTTACTTTGCCTGTTTTTACCTGAGTACTGTCCAGAAAAACCCAGTAATCTGTGGAGTCTGTCATATCAGCCGACCCGGTATTGTAAATTCCTAGTGTGACAATTCCCAGTTGGCAATCGCCCTGTACCATAACATTTGCCCCATTCCAACTGGTTGGTGGTGGACAACCGGCAGCTGGAAAAATGGTAGCCCGGGTGCATTGCATAAGATTTAGAACGCTCGAATCGCCACATAATACAGAATCGGTGATTTGAATGATTCCTGAATTTCCTGCATCTATAGTTCCCAGATTAAATCGCCAGACGGAATCATTCACTGCAACATGAGAATGGCTGGCTGAAATTGGACGGACCCAATGTGGAAAAGCCACTAGTACATAAGAATTCAGTGCAGGAATAGAGCCGTGATTACGAAATGAAACCAGGGTTGAATTGGTAAAACAGTTTCGTCGCCGGTTGGAAACGAGCCGGACATTTAGATAATGGCAAGGTGTATTTTTGAAGCCAAAGTCTTTGCCTGTGATTGTATCAGGAACAGTTGCAACGGAAATGTCATATTGATTCGTTGGGGGACAAACCGGTTCACTGGAAAAATCAGGCCGAAATAAAGGTTGTGCAGAAATGGTGTAGGTCGTCGCCGATGAATTTACAGGGAGTGATAGCTTATACTGACCATCCGGATTGCTTAACCCAAAATATGGGCCGGGCAATGCTTTGACGATTCTGTTTTCAATTCCATGAACTGTGGTTGAACAATTGCCGTCATCTTTCCGGAACAATGTTCCTGTCACAAGAGAGGAAGGTCCATTTGGATTTGAACCATCAGTCGAACGGGTGGCCAGAATTGTCCCGTTGTCTCCAACAAACCAACCATGGTCTGCATCAGAAAAAAACAATGAATGTAGGGCATTTCCTGTTGGATGGGCATAAAAAGACCAATTGTTTCCTCCATCCGTTGTTTTTAAAATAGATCCTGCATTCGCTGTCGTAGCCCAACCATGAAGGCTGTCTGTAAAGAAAATTTCGCGGAGAGGTTCATCTGTATTACACGGTGCTGAAAGCCATGTTGCACCACCATCGGTTGTTTTGCGTACATAAATATCACCGTAACTGTAGCTCCAACCTCTCATTGAGTTTAGGAAAAAGAACTTACTACCAAGGCCAAGGGGTAATGGCTGACTTTCCCATGTCTCTCCGCCATTGGTAGTCCTAAAAGATCGGAACAAAAAACCATCCGCTGCCCAGCCTATCTGCTCACTCAACATAACAACTTTCTGTATCGGGTTGGTTGTTCCCATTGGAATCACCTGCCAGCTTATCCCTCCGTTTGTGGTACGAAGCATGGTTCCATCAGATCCCGAAATAAGACCTTTGGAACTATTGATAAATGAGACACTATTTAAATTTACCGATGGAGGAAGTCCACTGTTTTGATTATACCACGTAGTTCCGCCATTATCTGTCCTGATGATGGTGGCATTGCTTCCAACTGCCCAGCCATTTAATGGATCAGAAAAACAAACAGAACTGAAATTTGAATCGAGGGTCGTGTATAGTACTTGCCAGGTTTTGCCGCCGTTGGTTGTTTTTGAAATTGACTCTCCTGCTGCAAAACCCAATTGGGAATCAACGAAAAAAATGGACACAAGGTAACCTGGAATACGACTGTTGAGCGATTGCCAGCTAATCCCATTATTGACAGATTGCAGAATGGTTCCTTTGTTTCCGACGACAATCCATTTTCCGGCGGAAGTCGGGCAAGCCATAAGAAGTGATTCTGAAATATAGGTTTGCCTTAAGTTCCAGCTTGTACCACCATTACTCGTTGTGCGGATCTTTCCCTGTTCACTCACATAAATTCCATTCTGGCTGTCCGTAAATTGGATTGCCTGAATGGTATTGGTAGTACCACTTACCTGATTCTGCCAGGTAGAACCACCATTTGTCGTTTTAAGAAGTGTTCCATTGTCTCCTGCAGCCCAACCAATTTGAGTATTGATAAAACAGCTGTTCATGAAACTGTAACTGGTTCCACTGCTTTGTGCATTCCAGGAGTCACCCCCATTGGTTGTTTTCAGAATGGTCCCAAAAAGACCCGTTGCCCAACCCGTTTGCTCATCGACAAAGGAGACAGACGTAAGAAATGAGCTGGTCCCGCTCACCTGTGGGTTCCAGGAGTAACCTCCGTTGGTTGTCTTGATTATGAGTCCGTTCTCTCCGACTGCATATCCAATATTTGAAACGGGAAAAGAAAGAGCATCCAGTGTTTTGACTGTTCCAAAAGGGAATTGCTGCCAGGTTTCGCCACCATTCATAGTTTTTAGCAAAGTGCCATTTGAGCCACAAACCCAGCCGGTTTGGTTATTTAGAAAAAGAACATCGTTCAGCATTTTGCTGGTCCCGCCTTCCTGAGACGTCCAGCTGATTCCGCCATTATCCGTTCGTAAAATGGTCCCATATTCACCTACGGCCCAACCCGTCTGATCATTTATAAAGTGTACATCCCGGAGTTGGTTGGCAGTTGGGAGCGGATTTTGCCATCGTAATTTTGGTGCTTGTGACTTTGATGTTGTTGGAATCAGAAACAGAAGACAAAAGGTGGATAGGATTATGGATCGCATAAGACAAAGGGGGTAAAATTGAAAAAAAGAAAAAATCAGGGAACGGGAAATCAACTTTTCCGTTGGGCCGGATTGGATTTGCTACAGCAATAAGCGAAAAAGACGCCACATGTCGGATGCTTCCAACCCAATATTTTTAAAAAATAAATGTATGATGGTCTCAGGATGATCAGATCGTGAAATGACGGGTCCTCCCGGATCAAAATTCTTAATGCTACCCTAACTGAGTAAACAACAGCAGTTATTAATGCTTCAGTAAGGAGCAAAATAGGGCCGGAGTTGAATTGGGAGCAATAGAACCTGTCCTATTTTGAACATGCATGAAGCCCGGCCTGAATACGCAGGACAGCATGGTTCCAATTCGATCTCCTTTCCAAAACTTCATTTAGGGAATGATTTGCAGTCACATCATTTGTAATTAAATCACCTGAAATAATATTTTCGATTACAAACTCCTTAATTATAAAAGTTGTAATCAAAGCTCCAGTAATCAGATGCTCGATTACAAATAGCCTGGTTACAACTGAGACAACCGATGGGATGCCTCAGAAAAAATAATCATAATCAGATTCTGCTCCTTCCTTCCGGAACCATTGCCTTTTTACTGGTTTTAACAGGCCGGATTCCTAAAACTGCCCATTCCAAATTTTCCTGCATTTTTGCAGAACTACTCTACCATGCCAAAAGAAGGATCAACTGAATCTTTATTGAAACAACTCCAATCCGAACAGACGGAATCGTATGATCGTCTGAAGGGTTTGTTTCCATCTTCCCGGTCACATCCCTGGGGATACAGGAGGGAAGATTATTCGGCATATTTTACCAGCACGCTTCTGCATTCGCTCATGCGGCTGGAACCGTTCCTGAATCCGGACGAATCCACCATTCTGGAATCCATCCGCATAAAAGCCTGTGATGGGGTAGCGCCTTTTCAGAACAAACAAGGGCTGGCCCGGTACAATTTCTGGCAGACCAATCCCGGACGGCACTTTCCAAACGGGAAACTGTTTGGTCGCTGGGACCGGTTTCGTCCGCCGGATGATGTGGACGATTCCGTGATGATTTATCAGATGCAAAAGCGAAACCAGAGTGAATCGCTCTGGCTAAAAAATCACATCGATGATTACGCCAACGGAAGCCGGAAGTGGATCAATAATACTCCTCCGCTCTACCGGAATCTTCGGGCTTACTGCACGTTTTTTTCGAAAGATATGCCCCTGGGTTTTGATGCCTGCGTGATCACCAACGTATTGTATTTCAACCGACTGCATGGTTTTGATGAAAACTTTAAGTTTTCTGATTCTGTGGAATACCTCTTACTGATGCTCCGTCAGAAAGATCACATTCACCAGCCGGAAAAAGTGTCGCCCTATTATCCGCACACGTCCATCATTCTGTATCATCTGGCCAAACTGATGAGTTCGTATTCCTTCCCTGAACTGGAACTGAGAAAACATCATTTGAGGCAGGATATCCTTGATTTGCTGGCAAGACCTTTGCATCCGGTTGAACAAACTATGGTGGAAAATGCCTGGATGTGGCTCACGCAGGATTTGCCCCCAAAGACCCATTCTGTTCATAAGCCCGGGACCTTTTATTTTTTTGTTCTTCCTCTCACCGTGGAATACGAAAATGCATTTGCCCAATGGCTGGCTCACAAACGATGGAGCCACATCCGCTTCCATTGCGAAGCGTTGGAAACGGCATTTGAAATCGAAAACAAGGTACTCCGACGTCATTTGAAAGGTTTGTAATCCACATTCCGGAAAACTTACCCGAAGGGATTCACACCAAATAAAAAAGGACCCCGTTTGAAGGTCCTTTTTTTATGAATACTGCTGTGATTCCCTTACAATTTCAAAATCCGCAGAGCCTTACTTTCTCCCGGAATGCGGATAAAGTATGCACCTTTGGATAATCCGGCCGATGAAACCGAAGTTTCCTGCCCACTGAGTTTACCTTCGGATATGGTTTCTCCCAGAATGTTGGTGATCAGATATCGGGCATCATTCAACCGGGCCGGGATCAGAATCCGGAATTCATCCTGCACCGGATTCGGGAAAATGCGGAAGGTTTCAGCCGATGTCACTTCTTCAACTCCCACCAAAATACAGGCACCACAGCGATCCCAGCAGAACGTGACTGTATCATCGCTGGTTGGAATGGTGAGAATCCGGTTTACATCCGTTCCGTCCAGAACCCCACAGCCACCGGCCACCAGACTGTCAGAACCTTCGTTCGTTCCCCAGTCGTTGTTCACAAATTTGTAGCGCTGTGCTTTTCCTTTGGCCGTGTCGGGGTACGTTACGGTGATGCTCCACACATTGTTGCCCAGGTCTGTCATTCCACAGGCAGCGGCCGATGGTGTCCAGTCGGGAAGTGTGGTACCCCTGGTTGTGAAATTCCCGCCGATCCGGATTCCATTGGCGCCCAGAGTGGCTCCACCCAGAAGGTAATTGGTGATGTCAACCCGATAGGTCACTTTCACCGGAGGTCCCAAAGGAACAGGCAAGGTTTTAAATGATACCTGCGCTCCATAGGCTGTTCCGGCAGCATTGGTGGCGTATGCCCGTGCATAGTAGGTTGTGTTGGCGGTAAGTCCGGAGAGATTGCCAAAGAAATTGCCGGCTCCACTTCCAGCCGAACGAATGCTGTCGGCTATGGTAGGGTTCTGATTCATTGAATAACAGATTCCTTTGATGGTGATTCCTTCTCCTGTTGCTCCTCCTGAAACAGTTGCTGCTGTTTGGGTGATATTCGTGACTGCCGTATCCGTAGAAACTACGGCTGCGACCGGAGCAAAACAAGCATGGCAACGATCCCAGCAGAAAGAAACCGTATCGTCCGATGTTGGAATCGTGAGAATCCGGTTCACATCCGATCCGTCCAGAACCCCGCAGCCACCGGCCACCAGACTGTCAGAACCTTCGTTGGTGCCCCAGTCGTTGTTCACAAATTTGTATTTCTGCACTTTTCCTTTGGAAGAATCGGGGTAGGTAACCGTGATGCTCCAGATGTTATTTCCCAGATTGGTCATGGCACAGGCAGCGGAAGATGGCGTCCAGTCAGGAAGTGTTGTGCCCCTGGCGGTGAAGTTTCCACCAATCCGGATTCCATTCGGACCCAGAGAGGCACCTCCTGCCAGGTAGTTGGTGATGTCTACCTTGTAGGTCACTTTTACAGGCGTTAAAGCCAGAGTGGTAAACACTTTCTGCGATCCGTATGCAGTACCAACACTGTTACTGGCGTAAGCCCGGACAAAATACTGCGTGTTGGGCTGCAGTCCGGTGATGTCGCTGGTAAATGCTCCGGTTCCGGAACCGTTCACCGTTCTGTTGGCGATATCAATTGTTGGCATCGCAGTTGTACTCCAGCAAACCCCGCGGGCTGTGACAGTATCTCCTCCCTGTTCGGTTACATTTCCACCACCTGTAGCAAAGGTCTGAGAGATTCCGGTTATGCTGTCCGTGGTAATGGTAGCCACCTGTGGAGCAGCCGTTAAAACGGCGCATTCTGCCCATTTGGAAGAGATGATCCAGTTACCGGAAGCGGGAAGCATGATTTTCCGGTTGTTGTTGGGCCCTTTCACACAAGATGCCGGAGGAGGAATGGGCCATTCATTTCCTTCATCTCCATCAGGCCAGCCTGTGCCTTGCACATATTTCCACTCTAGGGAGTCTGTAGCAACAACTGCCCCTGTGAACGTAATGGTCTTAGAATATATAGTAGGTGTACTGGTGGCGGTCATCAGTCCTGACGAAGGTTGCCAGTTGGGCAATGCTCCACCCCGATCAAAAAGGGTACCAGCCATGCTCACATTGTTGCCAACCAGAACTCCTCCTGAATTGACAAAATCGGTGGCATCAATGATAAAGGTAACAGTGGTTTGCCCGAAAACAGTGGAGCTGACGGCACAAACCATTCCCAAAATGAGAATGAGAATAGATTTCAACATGAAGAGGTTAATATTAAGGTAATAAGAAAGTAAGGATGCAATATTCAGGAAATCATTCCTTCATCCAAAAAAAAACCAAAGGAAAGTTACGCCCTCTAAACCGCTTACCCGAAACCCGGTTGCGTTCCGTTTTTTACCTTATTTCAACCGCTTTTGGCTTATAACCGGGTGCACAGATCCAGTACAGACCTGATGGATAAGTTGAAACCGGAATCGACCCTTCTGTTGTATCGAATATCTCAATTTGTTTCCCATGGATATCACGAATCAGAAAATATGCGGGTTGAAAACCAGCCGGAAATTCAATCATTATTTTTTCGTGTCCCGGATTCGGAAAGACCGACAATTCCTGCAGTTGAACTTCCGGAGAAACATTGGCTGTGATGCACTGTGGATCCAAAGAATCCAGATTGTGAATCCGCAAAAGTCCGGATACCTGGCAGGCATAATTCCTTGCATTCACAGTTAACGTGGTCCATTCCTGGTTTGGGGGTGGCTGGTAATAAACCGAATCCACAATCCCGGGTCCGGTCCAAATGCATTTCCATTCGCTGAAAGGCAATGTGAACAATCCGGAATTTGAGCAAACCACGGCATGGCTTATTGTTGGCACTGTGGGTTTACGATAGGTATAAATCCTTAGTTGAGTATCAATCGGGCAGGAATTGCCTGCACCATAACTTGCCTGTAACCGGACAAACAACGTGTCGTCCTGATTGGGCGGATAAATGCGTTTCAAATTTGAATTGACATAAGGGCCGGACCAGGTTGGATTGGATATATTACAAGTCAAAGGGGTGGAAACAACGGGAACACAAATTACTTCTGAAGACGTTAGGCGGGCCGTTTGTTTCGGAACAATGTTTACCTGAAAATTGACTTTCGGACTGATACATCCTCCGTTCTCCACAAAAATTTTGTATGGAATTCCTGGAATGGGAATCATTGTATCTGCCTGAAATATGGAATCGCCCAGTTGCCAGAAAAGTGGAAGTTGAGATGGATAAAACCATTTGGTTTGGTATTCCCCTTGTCCGACACAAAAATCCTGAGGGCCGGAATGATGAATAAAAGGGTATGAAGGTGATTGGTTGACATGGATGAACCGATCAGGAAAGCTCACGACTGTATCGGGATTTGTAGTCCGAAGGCGTAAGCGATACGTTCCCTGAGAAAGGGTATCCTTCACCACAAATTCAAAAAAAGGAGAATTGAATTGTGAGGTTGCCAGTATAATGGGATTGAACTCTCCTTCCAATCTACTGATCTCCAGTAAAAATTGGGCACCGGGATTCATTACCATTTTTTGGTTTTTCAGATATGCAGTGTACATTTTACGTGTGCAAAATGTGGAAGGAATCACCACACCCAATTCAGGAAGGGTATCCAGATCTGAACATTCATTACCACCCGATTCCAGAACGAGAATTTTTGCATTATCCTGACTGAAACATCCAGCTTCTGTTTTCGAAAATTGAACATAATAGGTTCCCGGATCCGGAGCAGAAAACACTGAGTTCTGAACATAGGGTCCTGTGTATTCGATTCCGGACAATGAATCATGGGCAAAAATGATTTGCTCTCCGGTACAAACGATGGAGTCTGCAACGAATGGAAGTGCCGGGATTTTTGATTGAATGATGATAAAAGTAGTATCAAGAAGGCAATTCGGATAGGAATGATTCTGGTAGAAAAGGATCGATGTATCCCTTTGGCTTCCGGGGTTGAACTGGGAAGTGGTGATATCTACATATTCTCCGAACCAGTGTCCTCCGCTGTCCAGAACAGATAGCTGAATGGCACCGGAAGGAAGGCAAACCGTATTTTGAAGATTTTCCGGAAGTGATACATGATGTTCAATAAACCTCACAGTAACCTCTTGCGAAAATGCTTTGCAGGAACCGAAACTGGAGACAGCCTGAACCTGGGTATTGTACCAAACCGACAAAGTATCAGCCGGATCAGGTTTGTTATACCAGCTCCATCGATTAGGGGAAGAGGCCATGAACTTTACCGATTTGCCCTGGCATACATTGAGTTGGCCA
>DAIOVD010000169.1:0-8883 GCA_036759185.1 Catalimonadaceae bacterium
CACATCCAAAGAATACGCTGAACTCGAATGGCCTATTGACATCAGTATCGCCTTGATCTGGGTGGTATTTGGTATCAATATGTTCGGAACCATCATCAAACGCCGGGAACGACATCTATATGTAGCCATCTGGTTTTACATCGCCACGTTTGTGACGGTTGCCGTGCTGCACATTGTCAACTCGTTTGAGATGCCGGTATCCATTCTGAAAAGCTACTCTCTGTATGCCGGTGTTCAGGATGCTCTTGTACAATGGTGGTACGGACACAATGCGGTGGCATTCTTCTTAACTACACCCTTTCTGGGATTGATGTATTTCTTCCTTCCCAAAATGGCAAACCGTCCGATTTATTCGTACCGGTTGAGTATTCTTCACTTCTGGGCGCTGATTTTTATTTACATCTGGGCCGGACCTCACCACTTATTATACAGCACACTTCCCGACTGGGCACAGTCTCTGGGAACCGCATTTTCCATTATGCTCATTGCACCAAGCTGGGGCGGAATGATGAACGGATTGCTCACATTGCGTGGAGCCTGGGACAAAGTTCGCCAGGATGATATCCTCAAATTCATGGTCGTTGGTATTTCGGCTTATGGAATGGCCACATTGGAAGGACCTCTTCTTTCACTGAAAAACGTAAGCGCCATTGCACACTTTACCGACTGGATCGTAGCACACGTACACGTTGGTGCCTTGGGATGGAACGGATTTCTGGTATTCGCCATGCTGTACTACCTCATTCCCAAAATGTACAACACAGAAATCTTCTCGAAAAAGCTCATTGGTGTCCACTTCTGGGTGGGCACTCTGGGAATCCTGTTCTATGCCATTCCAATGTACTTCTCCGGGTTTACCCAAGGCCTGATGTGGAAAGAATTTGGTGAAGAAGGTGTATTGAAATACCCCAACTTTCTGGAAACTACATTACAGATCATTCCTCTTTATCTGATGCGTGCCATTGGCGGAACCTTCTATCTGGTGGGTGTGATCATCATGACCTACAACCTGGTGAAAACCATGCTGGCCGGTAAACTGGTGGCACAGGAACAAGCATCTGCTCCTGCACTGGCAGCAGTATTTGTTCCGGAAGGAGAAGATGGTTTCTGGCACAGAGTGATTGAGCGGAAACCAATCCGGATGCTTATTTTCTCTTTGCTGGTGATTCTGGTCGGAACAGCTGCCGAGTTGATTCCTACGTTCCTCATCAACAGTACAGAAGCAAGCATTGAAGCGGTGAAACCATATACACCACTGGAAGTTGCTGGTCGGGACCTCTACATCCGCGAAGGTTGTGTGGGTTGCCACAGTCAGCTTGTGAGACCGTTCCGTTCTGAAACCGAGCGTTACGGAGAATACTCCAAAATGGGTGAGTTCGCTTATGACCATCCGTTCCTTTGGGGATCCAAGAGAACCGGTCCGGATTTGCACCGTCTGGGTGGAAAATATCCACACTCATGGCATTTCCACCACATGAATGAACCGGGTTCCATGTCTCCGGGTTCCATCATGCCGGGCTATCCATGGCTGATAGAAAACACACTGGATCAATCTGATCTGCCACAAAAAATAGAAGCCCTCAGAGCGGTTGGTGTTCCATACGAAGAAGGATATTCAGCTAAAGCCATTGCAGACGCCGATATCCAGGCAGCTGAAATAGCCAAAGCCCTGGCGGCTGAAGGTGTAACCGTGACCAAGGATAAAGAAATCGTGGCCCTGATCGCTTACCTGCAACGGCTGGGAACCGACATCAAAAAGTCCACTGTTCAAACAGCCCAGTTACCCTGATAATCAACATTAAAAAGACTACTATCATGTTTAAGCAATTTCTTCAACATATACCGGGAGCTGATTTCTATATGATCGCCTCGCTGGCTTTGTTCCTTGTCTTTTTTCTGGCTGTGGGATGGTATCTGATTACCGCAGACAAAAACAAAATGGACCAGATGGCTCAGTTACCACTTGGTTCATCCAATGAATCTTCATCTGAAACCTCATCTTATTAATTCCATCGGTTTATGAAAACTCTGATTTCCTTCTTAACTGTTCTTTTGCTACCTCTGGCCTCATTTGCCGAGGATGCCGTCGGAAAGCGTGATTTGTCGACGGAAGAAATGATGATGACTGCAGCTCTTACCCTGCTGGGATTTGTGATCCTGTTTCTGGCTGTACTTGTTGTTCTTTTGATCAAACTGAAAGGCTATCTCAGCCCGATGATGGCCAAATCCGAAGAAGAAATTCTGTATGAAAAGCAGGATTTCTGGAGCAACGTGTTCCAGCTTCGTCCAATGGAACTGGAGAAAAAACTGGTGATGGACCATTCCTACGATGGAATTCAGGAACTTGACAACCCGACACCTCCCTGGTTTATGTTTCTCTTCTACAGTACCATCGTGTTCGCGATTGTCTATGGCTTTGTTTACCACGTGATTGGCGACGGTAAAGTGATGGCCAATGAATATGTGGCACAGGTGAAAGAAGCCGAGATTGTGCGGGAAGCCTATCTGAAAAAGTTTGCCAATTCGATCAATGAGAACAATGTGACACTGGTGACCGACAAAGCCAAACTGGCGGAGGGCAAAACGGTGTACGACAACAATTGCGTGGCTTGCCATGGCGCCAAAGGTGAAGGGAAAGTAGGTCCGAATTTCACGGATGATTACTGGATGCACGGAAGTGGCATCAAGAACATTTTCCGCACAGTAACAGAAGGTGTGCCCGAAAAAGGGATGATTGCCTGGAAAAAACAGTTGAATCCACTTCAGATTCAGAATGTGTCCAGCTACATCATGAGCCTGAAAGGAACCAATCCTCCAAATCCCAAAGAGCCACAGGGCGTTAAAGAGGGTGAGGAAGCGGGTCCTGCAGCACCTGCCGATTCCAGCCAGGCAACCACCACAGATTCTGTAAAATAATCACACACATAAAAACGACACATACATGGAATACTCCGGTAACTGGCCGGGGTATTTCCATATAAAACCAACCATACATGCCGATTCTGATTTTCTTTCTTGCCCACTGGTACCTGAGTTTATTCGCCCAGACCTTTTTTCTTCACCGGTACGCTGCCCATGCCATGTTCACTATGAACAAAGCCTGGGAGAAAATTTTCTACGTACTTACCTACATCTTTCAGGGATCTTCGTTTTTAAGTCCCCGTGCCTATGGTATCATGCACCGTTTGCATCATGCATATGCCGATACAGAAAACGATCCGCATTCACCTTCTTATTCCACTGGACTATTTGATATGATGTGGAAGACAAAAAACATATACAACGACATCCTCAACGACAGAGCCGGAGTGGATCCTAAGTTCCTGAAAAATGTACCAAACTGGAAACCCATCGAATGGCTTGGTGACCAGTGGCTGTCGAGACTTGCCTGGGGAACCGCTTACACGTTGTTCTACATTTACTTTGCGACCGCCTGGTGGGAATTCTTGCTTCTGCCGATTCATTATCTGATGGGGCCTGTGCATGGTGCTATCATCAACTGGTTCGCCCACAAATACGGATATGTGAACTTTAAAGTGAACGACACTGCCAAAAACCTGTTGCCATTTGATTTTCTGATGATGGGAGAAAGCTACCACAACAACCATCACAAGTTTGGTGGAAGGGCCAACTTCGGCATCCGGTGGTTTGAACTAGATCCTACGTATCCGGTGATTCTGATTCTGAACGCCCTTGGTATCATTCATCTCAAAACCAATAACGACTTAAAGATTTTTTAGTTCTCCATTCTTTTTGTTAAGAAAAGGGGGTCGACATTCGGCTCCCTTTTTTATTGCCTCAAAGTTGGTAAACTCAGAATGATCGGGTCAGCCTTGCGATTTCTCCCTTTGGATTTCCAGCAGAGAAAACAGAAGAACCCGCCACTGCTACATCCGGCAGATTGTTTTTCAGTGATTCCAGGACTTCAAATGTGACACCACCGTCGATTTCTGTTTCGAATCCATATTGCAGACGGTATTCGTTTAATCGTTCCAGTTTTTCTTCCATCGTCCGGATAAACGACTGGCCTCCGAAACCGGGATTTACGGTCATCACATTCACAAAATCAAAACCACCGGCCAGTGAAGGCAGCCAGTCAATTCCGGTTTGCGGGTTAATGGCAATTCCTGGTTTCGCCCCAAAGGACCGGACCTGATCCAAAAGCCGGTGGGCATGGTCCGTAGCTTCAATATGAAAGGAAAGATAGTGGGCGCCGGCTTTCACAAAGGCTTCCGCGTATTTCTCCGGTTCCACGATCATCAGGTGGAGGTCCAACGGTTTGCGGGCATACTTTGTAAGAACATTCATCACCGGAAATCCAAAACTGATGTTGGGAACAAAGCGGCCGTCCATCACATCCACGTGGATCCGGTCGGCTTCACTTTCGTTCATCATTTCAATATCTTCCCGGAGTTTTCCGAAATCAGCCGATAAAAGAGAAGGTGCAATTTTCACGAAGCAAAGAAAAGGAAATAGATGGATAGAGCGGATGGAAAGCGTTGGTTGTTGAAAGGAATCCGGAAGCAGGGACGAAACGATACTGTCCTGAAGGAAGCAGTCTGAATATCAAGGGATTTTCGAACCAAATTTTGGAATTTCCTTCCTTCTCATCGGGCATCGTTCCATTTTAACGGCAGATTTCCGCTATACTTGCACCCTGTTTCCGTCCGGTTTTCCGCCTTTTGGAAGTACCGGGAATCAATTTTTTAGCAATTCCTTTGAAAGAAAAAGAAAACTGGAGCTTAGAAATCAGGCCGAAAGCCAACCTCTTCGACCTGAAATTTAAGGAATTCTGGCAATACCGGGATCTGATAACTCTGTTTGTACGGAGAGAACTGGTTCCAACCTACAAACAAACCATTCTGGGTCCGCTTTGGTTCATATTGCAACCATTGCTCACTACTCTCATTTACTCCCTCATCTTCGGAGCAATTGCTCGCATTCCGATTGGAGGAATGCCGCAGATCGTTTTTTACCTGCCCGGCATTGTGTTGTGGAATTTCTTCAATTCTTCGTTTCTGAAATGTTCATCCACCTTCATTTCCAATGCTCCGATTTTCGGGAAGGTGTATTTTCCACGTCTTGTGCTTCCTGTTTCGGGAATGCTGGCCAGTCTGGTGAACTTTTTTATTCAGTTCGGGCTTTTTCTGGTCTTTTTTCTCTACTACTATCTCTTTTCGGATTATCAGCTCCATCCCAACTGGCACATAGCCCTGTTGCCGATGTTGATTCTCACTGTCGCTTTTTATTCTTTGGGTTTTGGAATGATGGTTTCTGCCTTCACAACCCGCTATCGTGATTTAACACATTTTCTTGCATTTGGAACGCAGTTGCTGATGTACGCCACGCCCATCATTTACCCGATGGACATTGTTCCTGACAAGTTCAAATGGATCAATTCCATCAATCCGCTCAGTCCGGTTTTTGAAGGGTTCCGTCAATCATTTCTCGGCATCGGACAATTTCAGACACAAAATCTGGTCATCAGCTTCGGGCTCGGTATACTCATCTTTTTTACCGGACTCATCCTTTTCAACAAAGCAGAACGTACTTCCATAGACACGGTTTAGAATGAGTGATATTGCAATAAAGGTTGAAAATCTGGGCAAAAGCTACCGACTGGGAACAGTCGGAACCCGGTCTATGGCCCGTGATATCATGGGTTTGTTCTCGGGTACCCAAAAGGAAAAGGCGAATGAAAACACCATCTGGGCACTGAAGGACGTCGACTTCTCCATCAAAAAAGGAGATGCCGTCGGGATCGTGGGGAAAAACGGGGCCGGTAAATCTACCCTCCTGAAACTGCTTTCCAGAACTACAGCACCCAGCACAGGATCCATCAAAGTGAGCGGGAAAATTTCTTCCCTTCTCGAAGTCGGCACCGGTTTCCATCCGGAACTCACCGGACGTGAAAACATATTTCTCAACGGGGCTATCATGGGAATGTCGAACCGCGACATCCGGGCCAAGTTTGATGAAATCGTGGAATTCTCCGGCGTTGCCCGGTTTATCGATACACCTGTAAAGCGGTACAGCTCCGGGATGTATGTGCGTCTGGCTTTTGCTGTGGCCGCCCACCTGGAAACCGAAATTATGATCATTGACGAGGTATTGGCAGTAGGCGACGTCGACTTCCAGAAAAAATGCCTCGGCAAAATGAAAGAGGTGACCGGAAGTGAAGGCCGGACTGTCCTTTTTGTGAGTCACAACATGTCGGCCGTAAAGGCTCTTTGCAACTATGGCCTGTTTCTGGAGAAGGGAACGCTGCGTTCAACCGGACCCGTTCAGGCAGTGACGGAAGCATATACGGCCGCCAACAAAGGTCTGATCGAAACATCCGATCTGGCAGACCGAACCGATCGTTCCGGAAATAAATCGGTGATTCTGGTGGATTATTATGCGGAAGACATGGCCGGCAACCGGATCGAAACCGTCCTGACCGGAGAAGACATTGCCTTTTGCTTTACCCTTCGCTGTGGACCGGAAAAAGCCCGGAACGTAGATTTTGGATTGAATTTTTATGATCCGGAAGAAGCCAATATGGGTGTTCTCTACAGTTCGTATCAGGCGGTGTATTTCGAAATGGAACCTCACCAGCTGATGCGGATCAAATGCGTGGTGCCGAATTTTCCGTTCACCATCGGTACGTACAAAGTCGGAACCCGCATTGTGGTAAACAACGAAGAATCAGACTGGTTACTCGGTGGTGCCGGGTTTATTTCCGTAGAAAACGGAGATTTTTACGGAACCGGAAGCACAGGTTTCACCCATCCGTATATGACCAACTTCCTGGGAAGATGGATACACGAAGTACAGAAGTAATTTCATGAAAAACAGAACTCTGCAGATTCCGGTTTTGCTGATCACGTTCAACCGGCCGGACGTAACCAAGGTTTTGCTCGAACGCATCCTGGAGGCAAATCCTCCCAAACTGTATTATTTCAACGATGCGCCAAGACCGGGAAATGAAAACGACCGGGTCAACTGTCAGGCTGTTCGGGATCTGATCAAAAATCTGCCTTACGATGGCGAACTGCTGACTCGTTTCGAAGAGAAAAATCTGGGTTGTAAAGGAGGAGAATCTACTGCCATGACCTGGCTTTTCGAGAATGAGGAAATGGGAATCGTTCTGGAAGACGACACACTTCCAACATTGGAGTTCTTTCCTTACTGTGAGGAAATGCTGCACAAGTACAAGGATGACGACCGCATCATGTCCATTGGTGGTTGCAATCTGCTCAACGAATGGAAGTCCGATGAACAGGACTACCACTTTACCAATTATCCCAGCTTCTGGGGTTGGGCAGGATGGCAGCGTGTCTGGAAGAATTACGACGTTACCATGAAAGAATGGAACGATCCGAAAGTGCGGGAAATGGTGCTTCAGTACCTGCCCACCGAAGAATTCCGCCAGTTGAGAACATCCGAATTTGACTCACTTGTAAGCGGACGGAACGACACCTGGGATTATCAGTTTTTATTTCAGCACCACATCAATCATGGATTGGGCGTAGTGCCTTCCAAAAATATGATTTCCAACATCGGGATCAACCATGTGGAAGCCGTACACATGATCGGTGACAGTCCGTTTTCCGATCTGGCTCCGCACAAAGTGTCTTTGCCTATGAAACACAATCCGTACATCATCCCGGATATTGAGTATGCGGTACGGTCTGTGAAGAAAGGATATCCGTATTTCTATGAAGTGCCGGTTTATCCGGAACCACCTACACCAACACCAGCACAACAGGTACGGATGGCCATAGGTAAAATGATCGGTGAGAAAGGAATTGTCCGTGACATTACTGACACCCTTCTCGGAAAGAAAAAAGAAAAGGGCTGATTTCTCAGCCCTTCAAAGGAATTTCTATTTTTTAATGGCCATTTTGGCTCCGTCCAGAAAGCGGACAAATCCCGGCACATCGGGATCATAAGATCTGGTGTCGAGCGGGTTTCCGTCTGGACTAAGTATCACATACAATGGCTGGGTGTTGCTGTTGAAATAACGGACCTGATAGTCGGAGTTTTGTTTGCCTACTGACTTTTTCAGTTTTCCATCATACGGACTTGTAAACCACTGCGTTTCCGGAAGTTCCGTCTTATCATCACCATACAGTGCCACCACCACAAAGTCAGATTTCAGTCGTTGGAGAACATCCGGATGAGACCAGACATTGGCTTCCATTTTCCGGCAATTCACGCAACCGTGACCTGTGAAATCGATGAACACCGGTTTGTTCTGTTCCCGTGCACAGGCAATGGCCTGGCGAATGTCAAAGTACCCTTTGATTCCATGCGGAAGGTGGAGAAACGAACTGTACTTGGGTTCTGAGCAGATTTTTGTTTCGGCCGTATTGCTTCCGGTTCCTACCACAAATTCCTGCGTTGACTCCGGCGGAAGATAGCCGGACAGAAGTCTCAAAGGAGCGCCCCACATTCCGGGGATCATATAGATCACAAAACTGAGCACTACAATTGCCAGCGTCAGCCGAAGGACGGGAACTTTTTCCATCACACTGTCGTGCGGCAGGCGGATTCTTCCCAAAAGGTAAAAACCCATTAAGGCAAAAATCACGATCCACAGGGAAAGATAAATATCGCGGTTCAAGATTCCCCAGTGATACGAAAGGTCGGGAATTGAAAGGAATTTGAGAGCGAAGGCGAGCTCGATAAAACCCAGCACTACTTTTACTGAATTGAGCCAGCCACCCGATTTTGGAAGGCTGCTGAGCCATTGCGGGAAAATAGCAAACAAGGTAAACGGCAAGGCGAAAGCCAGTGAATAGCCCAGCATCCCAATCACCGGTTTCAGGACGGCACCTCCGGCCGAGTTCACCAGAATCGAACCCACAATCGGGCCGGTACAGGAAAAGCTCACCAGCA
>DAIOVD010000170.1:0-8799 GCA_036759185.1 Catalimonadaceae bacterium
TTCTTTTCCCATCAGATTGCAAAGACTCACCTGAAGAGGATTTCCGGAGGAAGTTTTCAGTTGAAGAGTGTTTGTGAAGGGATTGGGATACACATCAAGAATTACGCTGCTGATCAATTTGTCTGTTGCCGCGGGTGTAACCAGGAATACGCTGTCACTCAAATCCGGATCGGTAAATACCAGGTTGTCGAAGGTGGTCAGTGTTTGGTTGGTGATCACCGGAGGATTGAAATCGAAGTAGATGGCGGCTTTATTTTTCACCTGTGATCCTAGTGCAATTCCGGATTTTGGTGAAATTCTGTAGGTGAAAAAACCATGGCTCAACAATTCATTGGTGTTGCTGTCCGGCAGATAGATATTATCAAACTGGAACCGGAGGTAGGTTCTGCCCTGCTGCGTTGTTTGCAACGAAATCCTGCACGGATGGCTGGTTGTACCCGGAATGAAACTTTCAGGGTTTAGATTGTGATCCAACGAATCAATGACATACACGGTAAAAGCAGTATCATTCCCTGTATTCTGAAAACAGATCTTATAGTCCATTTCTGTTCCAGGTTTCAGAACATGGTTTTCCGTAAATCCGATCGGGTTGGCAAGTTTGATGTTTGGATCATAACTCGATCTAATGATAGGACAGTCCTTTTTTGAATTTGGAAGATGACTGATTGGAAAGTGGTTGGGAGTGGAATGAATCACGGGAGGCAAACTGTTGGCACAGGATTGTATGGTGTTTGTTACAAACAAATTGTATGGGTGGTTCGGAACCTGATTTGCCGAAATCGTCACCGTCATACCACCTGAATTGACGTTGAAAACAAGGCTGTCATGACTCTGTAATCTGACTTTGCCCGACCGGACCAAAATGCTGTCCATAAAAATTGAATAATCGGTTGAGTCCATCATGTCGCCCTGGCCAATATTCCGAATGGCCATTCGAACCACTCCCTGATTGCAGCTTCCTGAAATGGTAAGATCAGCTCCATTCCACCCGTTGGGTACTATGCAGTCATTGGCAGGAAATATAGTGGCACGGGTGCATTGCGTCAAACCAATGATTTCCGGATGACCACACACGACTGAATCAACAATGAGGATGAATCCATTTTCGTTGGAAGCCACGGTATTGAGATTGAATCGCCACGTACTGTCATTTAATGCGATATGTGGTCTGGATGCAGAAATAGGGCGAATCCAATGAGGGAAGTCCACGATGATCCAGGCGTCCGGAGCAGGAACATTTCCCTTGTTAACATACCTGACCACAGTATAGTTTTGCCGGCATGGCCTGTGAAAGTCCGAATGAATCTGAACATCAAGCATATGACAATTCTGAACTTCCGAGCCGAAGTCAATACCTGAAACAACCTGTGGTCCGGCAGACATTGGGACGGAAACCGGACCAGGTGTCGGACATACGGTATATTCCAGCCAAACCGGATTGGTAGGCACCTTTTCAACGGAATAATTAGAGGAAGAATTCTTTACCGGTAACCTCAGGTAGTAGTTGCCGGATTGATCACTAATGGAATAATATGGCCCAGGAACAGCTTTTACCATGCGGTAGGGGAGAGTCATGTTTGTGGGATTGCAGTCTGCATTGTTTTTCCGGAACAATGTTCCGGAAATGCCTGATGTGGGGCCTTCTGAAGTCACCGGATATATCGAGCTAAGGATGGTCCCAAAACTGCCGGAAGCCCATCCATGGTTGTCTGGACCTAAGCACAAACTGACAAGGTTCTGGTGGGTGCCGCTCATCTGCGGGATCCAGCTCGCTCCGCCATTTGTTGTTTTTAGGATAATCCCCCCGGTTCCAACGGCCAGGCCAATCTGGTCGTCGTCAAACCGAATGGAATTCAGTCTGTTCAGAATGCTGGTGGGTTGATGAGTCCATGAAATTCCTCCATTCAATGTTGTATAAATTGACCCCGAGTCTCCACAAACCCATCCATGCAGAGGGTTGATGAAAAATATGGATTGTAATGTCTTATTCAGCGGGATACCTGGGAGAGTCCAGGAGATCCCTCCATTTGTGGTCTTCAGTATTCTGCCGGAACTGCCAAGTACCCAACCGTTCTGGGAGTCCGTGAAGTAACCATCGCTGAGGACACCTGAAATACCACTTGTCTGGCTTGTCCAGCTATTGCCACCATCGGTCGTTTTCCGGATTAGTCCATTGGATCCCGTAATCCAACCAATTTGAGAATCTACGAAACAGATGGATGTGATACTTTCCGTAAAAGCAGGGCTAACATTCATCCAGGTTATTCCTCCATCCGTTGTTTTACTGATTAGGTATCCATTTTGAAAATTCCCTTTTGATGCCCAACCTATGAGATCATCCCAAAAGAAAACAACCTGGTTGTTTACAGCACTTGCATTCGGTGTAAACCAGTCGATACCACCTGTTGTCGATTTGATGATAGGGCCAAAACTGCAATTCGCCCAGGCTGTGTTTGGGCTGGTGAATTGCAGCGATGTTATATTATATGTATAAGGACTGATGTAAGACCAGCTTGTACCCCCGTTTGTGCTTTTCAGGATGGTCCCGGCTTCGCCTACGACATACCCATTTTGCGCATTCACAAAGTAAACAGCATACATATTGTTGTCGCTCCAAAAGCTCCCGGACCATGTCATTCCTCCGTTCGTCGTTTTTCGAATCACTCCCGTGCTGCCAATTGCCCAGCCAGTTTGGGGGTTCAAAAACTGAATGGAGTTTAACATTTCATTTGTATTGCTGATTTGATCGTTCCAGGTGGATCCTCCGTCCGTTGTTTTTTTAATCAGGCTGTTGCTGCATACCCATCCGGTTTGGGTGTTCACGAAACAAATGGAGGGTATTCCATTTGCTATTCCTGACGTGAGACTAGCCCACGTAATACCTCCATCCACTGTTTTTAAAATCGTTCCGGCGTTTCCGGATGCCCAACCAGTGAGGTTATTCAGGAAAAATAAGCAAGAAAGAGTTTTGTTGGTTCCGGAGGTTTGTGCCACCCAATAGTTTCCGCCATCGGTGGTTTTCAGAATTGAACCCAATGCACCTGCAGCCCAGCCTGTTTGTGTATCTGTAAATACAATCGAATTTAGTGTTATTGTAACATCTGTATTTTGCATCTGCCAGCTGTCGCCACCATCTGTTGTATGGATGACGGTACCGTCTGCGCCGGCAACCCAACCATTTTGAGCGTCCAGAAAATGAACAGAGGTCAAATCCGAAAACGTACCACTGTTTTGCAATTGCCAGGTGGTGCCGGCATTGGTGGTTTTCAGTATGGTTCCTGTAAACCCAACAGACCATCCAGTCTGACTGTTTACAAAAAACACATCCTTCAGTCTGTTACCCTGAGGAAGTGGATTGCGGAATTTCCACTCGGCCATTTGCGCCTGTGCCTGAATCGTCACTACGGCAACAAAAAAATAGAAAAGAAATCGGGAAAAATTGCGTAGAAATGCTGCCATAACAAACTAAACTAAGTTGGAGATATTGAGATTCCTCATTTTTAGGTCAATGGAATCGAATGGACAATATGAACATAATCCGGGAAAGTCAAACGGAATATCAACAAACTATTTTGCAAATAGTCAGTTCATGTATCCAGATTGATGTCTTGAATCAACCTGGATATAGTTCAATGAATGGAACAAATGTTTGAGTCAGGAATAAAAAGAATGATTCCTCCTTTTGCATCATTCTGACCAACCGGATTTGATGCTGCCCCGCACAAAAATGTTCCGCAATGAGACTGGTCGAACCCCAGTGTCTAACAAAAAATGAAGAAGCTTTCCTTTTATTCCGTCGGGAATTTCGACAGATCCATGTAAAACACTTCCCATGTGTGTCCGTCAAAATCTTCGATGGTGCGTTGCTGCATAAAGCCGTAGTCACGCATTTCGTTGGGTTCGATACCGCCGGCTTTGAGACCGTTGTCTACGATGGAATTCACTTCATCCACACTTTCTACCGACAAAGAATACATTCCGGCGATGTTGGTTTTGGTATCGGCAATGGGTTTGGCGGTGAAGTTGGAAAACTTTTCATGCGAAAGGAGCATCACAAATATATCCTCGCTCCAGACCATGCACTTACCGGATTCGTCGGAAAACTGAGGGTTGTTGGTAAATCCGAGGGCTGAATAAAATTCCATAGACCGTGTCGGATCCTGCACGGCCAGATTGATGAAAATTTGTTTTGACATGAGGTGATATGTTAAAGGCCAAAGTTGAGAAAAAATGTGATTGAGCGGTGCCTTTTTGAACGATGTTATAGAACGGTCTCAAACCAATCTCAAGACTTCCTGTCGTTCATTACTCCACAAACCAATCGAACTTTTCCGCCACAATCCGGTCTTTTTCGGCTTGAATAAAATCCAGGAACGCATGGGCCACCGGTGAGAAACGTTTTGATTTAAGCCAGATCAAATTCCAGTTTGAAACGATCGGAAAACCCTTCACCGGAATAATCTGCAGAAGTTTCAGCTCCAGCTCGTGACGAATCCCGATCAGTGGCATAATGGAAACACCCAGTCCAGCCAGAACGGCCTGCTTCACGGCTTCGTTGGAGGTGAGCTCCATTTTCTTCCGGACGGTAATTCCGTTTCGTTGGAGATAATGTTCAATCACCAGTCTTGTTCCCGATCCGGCCTCACGAAAAATCAGAGGAAGTTCGTTGAGCAAACTCCCGTCGTATTCCGGTTTATCGAATTGCATGCCGGCGCCTGAAACCAGATAGAGTTTGTTTGGAAGCAGGGAAACCGAATCGATCAGGAGCTTTTCCGGAAGGACGGAAACCAGTGAAAAATCCACCTGATTTGCTTCCAGACTTGCCAGTACCTGTGATTTGTTGGTCACGTCCAGCACCAGTTCCACGCCGGGGTGGGCATTCATAAAATCGGCCAGAAAATAGGGCATAACATATTGTCCGGTTGAAACCACGGAGAGTGTCAGTTTTCCCGAAAGCTCCCCCTGAAAGGCCCTTGATTTGTAGGAAATCGCCTCCATTTCCCCCATGATCTTTTCTGCGGCCAGGGCAATTTCTTTCCCAAAATCGGTGATAAACAATTTTCTGCCCACCACTTCGGTAAGTGGAATCGGGAACTGGTCCTGAAAATTTTTAAGCTGGATGGAGACAGCCGGTTGAGTCAGATGCAGAATTTCTGCGGCTTTGGTAATGCTTTGGGTCTGCGAAACACAATGGAAAATCCGGAGTTGGTGGAGGGTGTAATGCATTAAAATATTTTATGATTTTCATTTCAAACATAAATAAAAATCTAAGTCATTACCTCCGGACTTTTGCGGCCCGAAACAAATCATGATCAGCAGCAGGGCAAAAAAGTTGATTCCAGTCCTTTTATCAGATCCGTCTGACAGACGGTGTCGTCCCGAAAGCAGCCTGATCGTTCTTTTCAAAGTTTTCAATTTTCACTTCTTTCCTAAACAATGAATATTTCCCTTTTGGTGGATAACCTGAGTAACCCGGCTCTTCTTTTTTTTGTGCTGGGGATTATCGCCGTCCGCCTCAAAAGTGATCTTGAGATTCCGTCCGGCTCGTCGCGGTTTATTTCTTTGTACCTGTTGTTTTCGATCGGTTTCAAAGGCGGACTTGAACTGGCGCACAGTCCGTTGACAATGGATATTTTCTGGTCCGTACTCATTGGTATTCTGGTGGCCTGTCTGGTGCCACTGTATTCATTTTTTATTCTTCGCCAGAAGCTGAGTGTGGAAAATGCGGGTGCCATTGCGGCATCGTATGGAAGTGTAAGTGCCGTCACATTTGTAACAGCTGGTGCCTTTCTGGAAACGCTCAATGTCGGCTACAGTGGTCACATGGTGGCGGTGATGGCGCTGATGGAAGCACCAGCGATTGTGATCGGGGTTATGCTGGTGAAAGCTTTTTCTGAAGAAATAGGAAGTACCGCGAAGCTTCGTCCGATCATTGCACATTCCCTTACCAACGGAAGTGTCCTTCTTATTCTGGGCAGTCTGGTGATTGGACTTCTGTCCAGCGAAAAGCATGCCCTTGGGATCAAGCCTTTTACCAACGATATCTTCAAAGGTTTTCTGGCGATTTTCCTGCTCGATATGGGCATCACGAGCGGGAAGAAACTTCAGGATTTCTTTAAAAGCGGATGGTTTACCACTGTTTTTGCTATTCTCATTCCTCTAGTGAATGGTGTGGTAATTGCCTGGCTGAGTGGATTTGTTACGGATGATCAGGGCAACCGCTTTATACTGGCAGTTCTGGCGGCTTCAGCGTCCTACATCGCAGTACCGGCTGCTATGAAAATGGCAGTTCCAAAAGCCAATCCCGGATTGTTCCTACCCATGACCCTGGCGATTACGTTTCCGTTTAACATCACGTTGGGAATGCCGCTTTATTGGCTGATTGTAAGTAGTAGTTAGTGGCTAGTAATTAGTAGTAAGTAGTTGGTAGTTAGTAATTACTAGCTATTAATTTGTAGTTCTTATTCAGGAATCAGTAACAAGTAATCAGTAACCAGGTTTTTTATACCTGAAAAAGGGTAACCGTTTTTTACTTTGGGACAGGATTATTGTTTGATGATCCGGATGAAATTATGTTGACCTGATGATAATCGGATGTTGAGGAAATACAATCCGGGAACCAAATTTCGGAGATCTGCGTGATTCCGGATTTTGTCAAACGGAAGTTTTGTTTGTAGGCCGAGTTGGTTAATAGCCGTTACCTCTTGAATCTCTCCAAGGTCAGATGCGATAACACAAAATTGCGTTCCGGGATTTGGGTAAACTGAAATTCGGTTGAGAATATCGTTTTGAACGGATGTGGGTCTGGGAAGTCGGACTCCCGCCGAATCGTTTCCGAATTTGTAGAAAACTGGGTAGCCGTACGCAGATCCTGTTGCTCCAACGGAATTAGC
Source organism: Catalimonadaceae bacterium (assembly GCA_036759185.1). Taxonomy (GTDB): domain Bacteria; phylum Bacteroidota; class Bacteroidia; order Cytophagales; family Flexibacteraceae; genus CAMDMI01. Next base: position 6,894 of record DAIOVD010000170.1, read on the forward strand.
TTGCCATCGGCTCAATTGTCCTCCTGGAAAAGGAACGACAGATACCAGAGGCTCAGAGCCTGCATCGAAGATTTCTTCATAAGAATATTTGAGGGGAAGATTTCCTGGAAGCACGACACCGTTCACAGCACCGAACATCGGGTAGGTAGAATTGTTGTTTGTCCCTGAAACGTTTACCGGAAGAAACAATCGGGATGGTGAAAAAGGCGTTTCTCCTGATCCGGATGGCGGATAAATTTGAACAAAGGCAGAGTCCTGGACAATCGTGGTTGTGGCAGGTGAAGTTCCTTCCTGATAGTAACGATAAGAATCGAATGTTCCGGAAAACACCAGCCCTCCCGAACCATTTGACTGGCAGTGGACAATCGTCTTCTTATTGAAAACCGTAGTTGAGGGCGGATATCCCATTCCTCCCGGAAAATCGGAATTGTATCCTTCCACATAATGAAGCTCATCACCCGGAGCCCAGGTTTTTTTGTCCGATTCCCGAAGGTCAAATTTGAGGTTTGGTCCTTCAAAATGTCGTGTCAATACACGGTTGGTGTCGCCATCCGAACGAAAGCAGGGAAGTAGAAGCAGACCGTTTCGCTTGGAGAGCACGAGTTTCCGTCCGGAATAAAAAGCGCCATGAAGCCGGATCACCGCCACTGAATCCGATTCGTTTTCAATGACGGTATCGTGCTTCGATTCCAGGATTCCATGAAACCCATTGCTGGTTACGACAACATCCCCTATGTTTTTGGGTGAATACAACTGAATAAGACCAGGTTGAAAGGTTAGGTTGTTGCTTCCCATCACCCCAGCATTGGTGGTGGCCAGCCGGTAATCACCGTTGAGTGTGTCGGCTTCAAAAATGTTTCCGATGTAGTTCCAGGGCCGGTACACAAACCAATCAAACCGGGATTGACTGACCGCAAAGACAGGCCATTTTTTTCTGTACGCAGTAAAGAGCGAGGACATTCCGATTGTCGTATCAAACCGTACCGCCAGGCATTCCTGCGCACCAGGCGGACTGGTAATAGGTACGAGAAAATAGTTTGGTTTACCAACATTAAACGGAGACCAGTTCTGACCAAATGAAATGGATGAAGAAAAAAGTGAGAGTGTAGAGGTCAGAAAGCAGAAAGTAAAGATTCTCATGGTCTATCAAAATTGGGAACTGATGGTGTTGTAAACCTAAGAATTATCCTTCATTAACGATACAGTCTTGTTCATTGATTTTTGGGTATGTAAAGTTTTTAAGTACGGGATTCTGTACATTTGTTTCCACATAAAACAATCAAACTATGCAGGCTGTATCCGCTACCCAATTGCGAAACAACATGAAAAAGTATCTGGATGACGTTTCCAAATCGTCGGACATCATTGTGGTTTCCCGAACCAACGACGAAGATGCGGTTGTGATTCTTTCCATGAAGGACTTCAATTCGCTCAATGAGACAGGACATTTGCTTTCTACTCAAGCCAACCGCCGGCACCTTTCGGATTCACTGGACCAACTTAGTTCAGGTAAAACAAAAACGTTTGAATTGTAAGCCTTTCTGCAATGCGGATCGAATTCACGGAAAACGCCTGGGATGATTTCCAATATTGGCTTGAGAACGATCTGGAGGTTGTTTCGAAAATAAAAACACTGTTAGGCGAAATTCAGCGAACTCCATTTAAAGGAACCGGAAAGCCAGAACCATTGAAATTTGATCTGAAAGGATTCTGGTCCCGAAGAATTTCCGGGGAACACAGACTTGTTTACAAAGTGGAAGGCAAAAAAGGCGAAGATCAGAAATGCTCCGTCATTCAATGCCGCTTTCATTATGACGTAAAAAGTTAAGAGTTAATGGTTAAGAATTAAATGTGAATACAACTTGTTGAAAAATAATCTGTATTCTATTTATAATTTATAATTAGG
>DAIOVD010000171.1:0-8720 GCA_036759185.1 Catalimonadaceae bacterium
GTCTATATTCCTTTGCTGGGAACCGGTAAAGTATACCCGGTAATCAATGCCTCCGGTGCTGCAGCCAAAAATGTTCAGATCCGCACAGGGGCTCGTCTGACTATTAACTCAGGCTATAACCTCAATGTCTGTGGAGATCTTGAAAACCAGGGAACCATGACCAACAACGGAACATCTTCGGTTACGTTTATTGGAAGCACCAATCCTGTTTCTATGATTGGCATCCTCACAGGGACAAGCAAACTGACCAATGTGGTTGTGAACAAAACAAACACAACAGACACAGTGAAAATGACCGGAAATGTTGAAATCTCAGGCAACTTTACCATTACGAGAGGTATGTTCAAAGCCAAAGGATACAACATGACCGTGGGCGGCAACATCAGCAATGCCGGAACCTACCTTCATGGAAATGGTTTGGTGGAAATCAATGGATCCGGAAACTCGGTCGTCACCAAAACCGGAACCGGCAACTACTACAATCTGAAAATCAACAAATCAATTGCAACAAGGACTGTAACATTTTCGACGGCCACCACGACCATCGAGAATCAACTGGATCTGACCAGTGGAATAGCTGTGACTGCAGGGGCAAATGAATTGTCTGTCACCAATTCTTCTTCGGGTTCTGTGTTGAACTACAGTTCTTCGGGTTATGTGAATGGAAGACTTCGCCGAACCATTTCCGGAACGAACAGTTATGACTTTCCAGTGGGAGATGCTACGAGGTATGAACTCGTGAATATGAATGCCACCAGCACACTGACCGGTACATCGAATATCCTGGGATTCTTCACTGGTTCTACTCCAGGAGGTGCCGATCCGAATCTGACCGAAGATGGCAAACTATATGAATTTGTGTGCCAGAATGGGTACTGGACCTTGACTCCAAATGCGCAACCTTCTGGTGGTGCATACAACCTAACCATAAATCCGGTAGGCTTTGTGTGCCAGGCGCCCTATCAATCGGTGGCAAAAAGAACGAATTCCGGAGCCGCATGGACATTTGGCGGAAGCACACCCGTGAGTGGGACACAGCGAAATGGATTCACCAGTTTCTCTGAGTTTGCCCAGGTTGATGCCGAAGAACCTTTGCCATTGAATCTGCTTTCATTCTTAGGACAATGGAGAAGTCAGAAAATCAGGCTGGATTGGAAAACGGCCAATGAGCGGGATCACAGCCATTTCATTGTAGAAAGAGCCGCCGACGGATCAGCATTTGAACCAATAGGCAGGGTCAATTCCATCAGTCCGTCATCTACTGGAAATGAATATCTGTTTACCGATGAACATCCAGGGGACCGAAACCAATATCGTCTGAAGCAAGTGGACAACGACGGTAGTTTTGTGTATTCTCATGTGGTCACATTATCGAAAAACGGACCAGATGTATTTGTCCAGGCAAGTCCGAATCCGGTTACGCAATCGGATAATCTCTTCCTGAATCTGATGGCAGGCAGCATGGAAGAGTACCAGATTACCATCACCGACATTACAGGAAAAACCGTATTTTCGCAGACGATTTCCACTGAATCAGGCGACAATCGTTTTGAGATTCCATTCCGGAAAAACTTCCCGAAAGGAGTGTATACCATTCGCCTGATCGGTCTCAATGAAAATGCCGCCGACCACCATCCGATTAAACTGATGGTAGAATAACCAATCTGAAACGACGTGACCAACCAGAAAGCCGCAAACCATTTTCTGCCTTTGAGAAAACGGATTGCGGCTTTTTGTTTCATCGCTCTGTGCTTTTCTGCATCCGGACAAGTGGATTCCCTCAAACGGATCCTGCCCAAAAGTTCCGGTAAAGAGAAAGTATTGTTACTGAATGAACTTGCCTACCAACTGATGTACGAGCAGCCGAAAGAGGCTGTTTTGTATGGAAGACAAGCCGTAGACCTGGCGAAACAAACCACTGATTCTTTGCTGATAGCGCAATCTTACAACGATCTGAGTTTGCCCTTTATCGTGTTGGGCGATTTCGACAGTGTGTTGTATTACAACCAGCTGGCATATGAAATCAGGTGGAGAGCAGGTGACAAATTGAAAGCAGCCGCGAACCTTTCGAAACTGTCGCAGGCCTGTTTTGAAATGGGCGATTTTAACCGGAGCTTTTCGTATCTGAACAGGGCACATCAGATTTTTTTAGCGGAAAAAGATACCGTCCGTCTTGTGCACGTGAGCAATTCGTTTGGCTCCCTTTTCGAGAAATTTCAGAAATGGGAAGAAGCCGGAAGCTGGTATAAAAAATCCGAAAACTGGGCACTGAAAATGGGAATGGAACGGGATTATATGATTGCCCGGATCAACCAGGGAATGATGCACCGTCGCCAGAAAAAGTATCCCGAAGCCGAACGCATCCTATTGAGTTGCAAAGACTATATTGATTCCAAAGGATTTGCCAACGACAAAGCCTATTTCTATGAAGCTCTCGGCGTGTTGTACCGTGTGTCCGGAAAGCCGGCCAGAGGTGAAGAATTCTACCGGATTGCCATGAAGGCCAATGAGGAAACCGGATCGGTGCATGGTATTGCAAACAGCTACCGGAATCTGGCGTATTGTCTTGGAGATCAGGGAAAAACCAAAGAGGCACTTCAGTTCTTTCTGAAGGCACAAACCTTATTTTCACAAGCCGGAGCCCTTGATCCGTTACAGGCGGTGGAACTGGATTTGTATGAAACCTACAAAAAACTGGGTCAGCCGGCCGAAGCCCTGGTCTGGCTTGAAAAGCAAAAGGTTACAGCGGACAGTGTGTACAACATTCAGACGCAGAAGACAGTCGCCGAATACACGGCCCGGTTCGAGGTTGAAAAACACAAAGCCAGCGTATTGAAGCGGGATAAAGACCTGCTGGAGGCACAGGTCCAGATTAAACGACGGAATCAGTATCTGCTCGGAGCGGGGGCATTATTGGTCGTAGGCGGACTCGTGATAGGATTTTACACCCGACTCCAGAGACTGCAGCGTGAACGACTGAAAACACAGGCTCAGAACGCATTAAACGAAGAACGACTCCGGATTTCCCGGGATCTGCACGACAACCTGGGTGCCGACCTGACCTGGATTTCGAGTGAACTTTCGATGCAGGCGTACAAGGAAACGAATGTGGCCAACCGGGAGCAACTCGAATCGATGAGCGACAAAATGCAGGAGGCCGGACGTTCGTTGCGGGATACCATCTGGGCCATCCACTCAGAGCGGATTTCGGTGCAGGAAATGGTGGCCCGTCTGGCCGGCCGATCGGGTTCTGTCCTGAAAGAGGCAGGTATTTCATTGGAGACAGTTCAACCCGATGAACCCATTGAGCTGGGTCCGGCGGCATCGTTGCACCTGTTCCGGATGGTGAAGGAATGCATAACGAATGTGTTGAAGCATTCGGAAGCCACTGAGCTGCGCATATCCGTTACAGAAAAAGCGCAAAAGGTGACAGTTGAAATTGCAGACAATGGCAAAGGTTTGCCGGAAGCAGAATCGAACGGCTATGGCTTAAAAAATCTGGAAAACCGGGCGAAGGAGGCCGGATTTGAGCTTTTACTTGCCAGGCCGAAAGAGGGCGGACTGAAGATTTCGATTTCGATGCCCCATCCGGGTACAATTGCCGGATGAAACACAACCGGATTTCCGTGATTGACATTTTTTTAATCAGGCAGGTTTCTGTTGAAAAACGGTTTCTGATTAAGACGATTGCGGCCCGGATGGAAAGGGCCTGGCCCGAGGAACGAAGGGCCGAAGCGAAAGCGGAGCCCTGGACAGCCGGAAATGCCGCCCAAATTGATCCAAAACCCCAAATACACCCCTGTTTTTCCAATCCTGTTCGGAATGAAAACGGTTTTGGGAAGTTTAAACCAGCCCAATCACCATCACAAAACGAATGCAAAGCCGAGCTTTATATCCAGCCGCTGAGTCGAATTTGAATAGCTGCCCCGATTGACGAGCCTCACATACTGAAGTTCGGCGAAGGCTCCCCATTTGCTCATCAGCGTAACCTGAGAGTGCAGAAAATGGGGCTTGGGATAATTCTTTTCGGCCTTTGCATATGACACGTCCACTGGTTTGGCAAAGCTCACAATGTACTGACAGGTACCGGTGAGCACAAAATTCGGGTTGAACATGTGCGTGATTCCACCGGATGGTCCTGCCCCAATCTGCCAGCCCTGCGGTTCGTTGAGGATGATGCCTCCTCCCGGCTTCCGGTAAATGGCCGCAATGAAGTAATCGTTCAAAGCAAAGCCAGCCTGCAAACAGGTGCGATCGCGGGTCCGAAGGTTCCAGTTCCATGAATGCCAGCCGATTAACCCGCCAGAAATGGTGCTTCCGGTTTTGGCATACATGGCTTTTTCATCTTTTTCGGTGATGGTTTTAAAGAGCCAGAACATATCCGGAAGGAGTTTGTAATCAATTCTCCGGTTGAGGCCCTTTGGCGAAAAATCTGGCCGGTTGTAATAGATATCCATAAAATTGACACCTTTCGAATGAAGTGACGCACCTTCGGGTGCAGCCGGATTGAACAATTGGGTCCGCATCAGCGAAACATGCAGATAATCATTTTTATGATGGACATCGCCCAGGTAGGTAAAGGATTTCAGATCCTGGGAACGCGATTCAAATACAAGGCTGATCAGAAGAATAGCGATCGAAACGCACCTCATGGCTACTTCTTGAAAAGAGTCATTCCGATTCCTCCTTTCACATAGTAGCCAAGGTATGGCATCATGCCCGCCTCGAAGTTGTAGCACATACCGAACTTTTTGTCGGTGTCGGCTTTGGGTCCGATCTGAAAACCGTTGATGCCTATCCGGTATCCGAACATTTTGTTGCCCGCTTCCTTTGTCACCAGATCTGTAATATCATCTCCTTTACCGAGGGCTATGTTGCTGGCCGCATACGGATCTTCCCGAAGAATGAAGGAATTGTGTGCCTGAAGCATGGCATCGAGGTAAAAATCAAATCCGAGTGACTTGAAACGCTTTCCCGTACCGGGGATGTTGACAATAATATGAGATAGTTTCCGGCTGATGATACCAGCATAAATTCCTGTTAACCGCATGGAAGCCAGATCGAGACCATCGCCATCCAGGATTTTATTGTCCTTGAGGTTGTAGGCGGTGCCTTTGTGGTAGAGTCCGCCCCGAAATCCAAAATACTTGATCACATTTCCCGGCACCATGATAAGGCTGGTTGTTGTGACCCGGCGTCCGTTAAACGTACCCTCTCTTGATTTCAGAATGATCTTTTCTTTCCTCACCCTCGAATTTTTGGTCAGGAAAAACATGGCTCCGGCCTGATACTCGTCGGCTGTGGGCATGTCTTTGTTCCCCAGTTTGGCCAAAGTGAGCCAGGAACGCTGGAGGTTGTACTGAATTCCCAGCCGGTCGTGAATCAGAACATGACCAAACAGACTGGAATAAAAACTGGTGGCCTCGATGTTCTGAAATGAGGTTTCCAGTCCGAATAGCATAAGATTGAGACTGAATTTCGGATGATAATTTTCCGGATCATTTTTGGTGATGGTGTAGGTAACCTGTTCCTGTGCCTGCGCCAACCCGAAGCTCATCATAGTGAGCAAAAAGAGGTAGAATGACTTTCTCATTGGTTTGTTTTTTTAGTTGAACAAAGGTCCGTTTCAGCACCATGCGGGTCCATACGCAGAACTGCGTATTTTCAGGTGCGCTGTGGATGCGTAGTTTTGGAGCACATTATTCTTATGATTCGAATTGGTATTACCGAGGATATTGAGCGACTGGCCCTGGCCATGCGCCAAAAGCTGGAACTGTCTCCCGATTTCCAGGTGAAGTTTATGGCGGCGAATGGTTCGGAGGCAATCCGCCAACTGAACCGCGACCACCATGTGGACGTCATCCTGATGGACATACAGATGCCGGAAATGGATGGCATTGAAGCGACCCGACGGATAACGGACCGGTGGCCTCAGATCAAAATCATCATGAGTACGGTTTTCGATGACGACCAGCACCTGATCAAATCGATTATGGCAGGAGCAGGAGGTTATTTACTGAAAGACGAGCGGCCGGAACGAATCCATAAAGCGATCTATGAAATACTGGAAGGCGGTGCACCGATGAGCCCTTCGATTGCCATGAAAACGCTCCGTCTTTTGAAAAACGGTGGAAAGTTTGAGGAAGAACAATGGCTGGAAAACTTCGATCTTACAGACCGGGAACAGGAAGTGCTGATGCACCTGTCGAAGGGACTGAGCTACGAACAGATTGCCGACAACCTCAACATCAGTTACGGTACCATCCGAAAACACATTGAGAACATATACCGCAAACTACAGGTGAGCAGTCGCACAGAAGCACTGAACAAAGCCCGTCAAAACCGTTTGATCGGAGATTGATACCGTCTGTAAATAAAGTGGTTAAGAGTCATTGAAACGGGACTCAAACGAAAGCGGAACTTTCATTCTTCAGAATTTGCAAATCGAAAAGCCTGCCGTTCATAGATAAAGTTTCACCATTTGTCTAAAGTCAGGAAAAGAGGCGGCATTCGTTATTTATGATCCCATTTAAAAGTGGTTCTTCGCAGATAGAAATCATTCTGAACTATTTATGAAGTACGAAAATCAAGCTCCCATTCCGGGCGACAAATCAGTTGTCGTAACCAGCCTGATTTCGGAAATCAACCATCTTCCAGGGAAGGCATCTATACCTCCTTCCCTGTCTGACAAACCGAAACCTCTTTCAAAGGAGAGTCCGGCAGATGCGTTCAAAAAGGCGTTTTCATCAGAAGAATATCCGGAAAATAAAATCCAGCTTCTATTGGATTTTATAGACTACTACAACTATTCTCACTTTGAGCAGATCTCCGGAATCATGGATGAAGCCCTGATTTCATTCACAGAGTCCGGCTTTTTTGCCGGGCAAGCCCTGATCCGCGTGATGTTTGCCTATGTGTCGTTTGAAAAGGGAAATTCGGATGATGTGCACAAAGAACTGACCATAGTTCAGGCCATTTTTGATCAGATTTCAATGCCGGAAGTAAAGGCTCAGATTCTAAATTTCCAGGCTTTCCTTCATTCCCATCAGGGCGATTTTGAGAAGGCTTTTGAGTTTTGCTATGCTTCCATGAATGAAAGCGAGATGGCTTCGAATAAGAAACTCAAATATTGGGGCAATTACACGCTTGGGGTTTTTTATTATGATCTGAAAGATTTCGCCAACGCAGAAAAAGCATTTCGGCAGGGCCTTCAGGGATTTCTGAAACACCAGAATCTGTATGGAGCGGCTCGTTGTGAAACCGGACTTTCGTCGCTTTATATAGAAACACATAAGTATGATGAAGCCGAAAAGCTCGTCAAACATTCCCTTGCTTACTACAGCAAAGTAGAAGAGAATCCAGGAAAAGCACGTTCCCTGAATGATCTGGGTGTGATTTTCAGAAAAAAAGGTCAGCTTTCCGAAGCCCTGGCCTATTTCGAACAGTCGTTGGCCCTTCGTCGGAAAATCAACCATTCACAGGGAATTGCCACTTCATTGAATGAAATTTCTGAAGTTCTGATCGGACTAAAGGAGTTTTCAAAAGCGGAAAAGTGTCTGATGGAGAGTCTTGAAATCTGTGAGAAAATCAGAAACCGAAGCAAACTATACCGGGCGCACTTTCTGTTTTCTCAACTTTACCGGCAAACGGACCAGCCCTGGAAAGCACTGGAGCATTACGATTTGTTCGAACAGATTAAATCGGATGTGGTGGGAGAAACGGCCAACAACAAAATCCAGGAACTTCAGTCCCGGATGCAAACCGAGCGTTCGGAAAAGGAAAAAGAGATTGAAAGGCTCAAAAATGTGGAACTCAAAAAGGCTTATGCCGTGATTGAGGATAAAAACAAATCCATTACAGACAGTATCAATTACGCCCTTAAGATACAGACATCCATCCTCCCTCCGATTCAAACTGTCCATCACTACTTTCCCGATTCCTTCATTTTTTACAAACCCAAAGACATTGTGTCGGGTGATTTCTACTGGATGGAAACCGTAGGAACAAAACTGTTGTTTGCCACCTGCGATTGCACCGGCCATGGTGTTCCGGGTGCGCTTGTTTCGGTAATCTGCCACAATGCTCTGAACCGGGCCATCCGTGAGTTCGGCATTACCCAACCAGCTGCTATTCTGGATCAGGTGGCCATCATTGTTCGGGAAAACTTCCGGAACAGCGACGACGATATTCAGGACGGAATGGATATTTCTTTGTGCTCACTCGATATGACGACCATGGAACTGGAATGGTCGGGGGCTAAAAATCCGCTCTGGCTGATTCAGAATGAAGAATTGAGTGAGACAAGGGCCGACAACCAGTCGATCGGGCTCACACCGGAAATGCATCCGTTCACCAATCATACCTTCCGGCTAAAGACGGGTGATTGCATTTATCTTTTTACGGATGGCTATGCTGACCAGTTTGGAGGTGAAAATGGTCAGCGAAAAATTTCGAAAAAAGGGATGAAAGAAAAACTACTGTCCGTTCTCTCGGAACCGATGCTTATGCAATGCCAGTTTCTGGAAACCTTTCTGCAGGAATTCAGAATGGGACAGGACCAGATCGATGACATTCTGGTGATGGGATTGAGGATTCCATGATTGAGCAATACGTCAAAAGCGATAACAGAACGAACTGTCCCAAAAATTCAAGGCAGGAATCAAATTCCATTTTGCAACCAAAATTAAAATAATCATAAATTGGTTACAAATCCAGTAACC
>DAIOVD010000172.1:0-8714 GCA_036759185.1 Catalimonadaceae bacterium
GCCACCGATGTTCCGGGTGTGACATAACTTCCCAGACTGGCATTCGTTAAACCGATGGTGCCGGAAAAGGGTGCCAGGATTTTGGTTTTCCGGAGATTGGCCTGAATCAGGTTCAGGTCCGACTGGATGTTGTTCAATTGGTTTTCGGCATTGTCGAGTTCCTGCTGGCTCACCCCGTTTATTTTAACGAGCTCTTTCAGACGGCTCACATTTTTGCGGGCGATCTCGGCCTGCAGTTCCTGTTTTTTTACCTGTGCTTTCAGATCGTCGTCGTACAAGGCCAGCAAAACCTGACCTTGTGTAACTTTCGCTCCTTCCGAAATATTGATTTGAGTAACCCGTCCACCGGCTTCGGGCATCAGCAGAACTTCGTTCCATGCCAGGAGAGTGGCGCTGCTTTCCAGATTCATCGGGATGTTTTCGCTTCGGGCAATGTAGCCGGTCACTTTTTGTGGTGGTGGTTTCATTCCGGGAGCACCGGCACCGGGCGGTCCGCCACCGGGTTTGGGCTGACTCATTTTCCAATAAATCAATCCACTTATGATGGCCAGGAAAAGGAGAATTACCCAAATGGATGAATAGGATCGCTTGTCGAGTTGCGTTTCAGTCATGATTCAAAATAACCTGAAAATCAGGAAGCAGTTTTTTTAGCGGCCCGAATTTGGGGATATATTGACTCAGATCAATGAAATAAGCGTGTTTTTATTCAATTGGTTGGTTCTGATGGCTCATTTGGCCGGATGCCAATCACCATAATGTCATCGAGCTGGCGACCATCTCCGATCCATTCTTTCATTGTGAATTCCACCACTTTTCCTTGTACCGACATCGGTTTTTGCGAAATGCCCTGGAAAAGGGATTTCATACGGCTTGACAAGAAACGTTTTTGTTCCGGTCCACCGAGCTGATCCTGGTATCCATCCGAGCAAAGGTAAATCACATCCAGAGACCGGATGCTGCAGGTATGTTTTTGGAATTGCTTGTGCATTGCCGAATCGGCCCCCAAAGGATGGCGGTCTCCTTTCCATTCGAACAGATCTCCGTTCCGGATGCCGATCAGGGAGCGCATCGAACCGGCAAATTCCAGCAGGTCATTCTCAAAATCAAAGATGCAAATGCCCACTTCCATGCTGTCGCGACTTTCGTTGTTCTGGGTTTTGAGCGTTTTACGGAGACCTTCATTCATTTCTTTCAAAATGGTTTCTGAATCGGTGACACCACGAACTTCAATGATGCTGGTGAGCAGGTTGTGCCCAATTAGAGACATCAATGCACCCGGAACGCCATGACCGGTACAATCGGCAAAGGCCAGAAACCATTTCTTCTGTGATTGGGTAAGGAAGTAGAAATCGCCGCTGACAATGTCTTTTGGCTGGTAGAAAATGAACGTATCGAAAAATGCAGACTTCCATTTTTCCGGTTCCGGGAGAATGGCTTCCTGAATACCTCTCGCATATTTTATACTGTCGGTGATGCTGGTGTTTTTGGTGTAGATTTCGTTGTTCAGGAATTCCAGGGAAGCATTCGCCTGTTCAATTTCTTTTTGTTTGCGGTACAACGTGTTGTTCTTGGCCCGGATCTGAACAAATCCATACATCACACTCACAAGGACCAGTGCTATCAGAATTCCGATTGCTTTGAAATACCGCTCCCGTGTCGATTGCACATGTAGTTTGGATTCCTGCAGTTTTCGGTTTTTCTCCAGAATTTTCTTTTCCTGTTCAAGCAATAGGATGCGGCTTTCCCGGTTTTTTCGTTCCAGCTTTTCTCCTGAAACGGCACTTTCAAATTGCTGAAGCGCCATCTCCTGCATCATCTTTTCGTTTTTCAGTTTTTGCGATTGAAGAAGGGAGATCTGCAACGCTTTTTCATTGGCAAAGGCCAGCGTTTTATATTGGACTTCCTGTAATTCCTTTTGCTTGGTTACCAATTCCAGATCCTGTTGTTTTCTTTCTGCTTCAAGACTCAGTTTCTGCAGTTCGAATTCAGATTTCTCCGCATCTGTGAGCAATAGTTTCAGCTCTTTTTCTGTCCGTTCGATGTTGAGCCGTTTAAGGAGTTTTTCCTGTATCTTCTTGTGTGCATCGTGGAAAACCGTATCCTTCAGTGCATTGCACTTGTCCATGCATTCATACGCTTCTTTGAAGATTCCCAGTTTTTCAAGAATGATCCCGTAAGTCTTATAGGTTTTAATCTGGATTTCCGCATCTCCCGACCGCTTGCTCAGTTTCACAGCTTCTGCGCAATGAAAATTGGCATTCTGGTAATCCTGCGTATTGAAATAGATAAGAGCGATGTAATTCCGGATTTCAGCCTGCTGCAGTGGATCCCGGTTGGTCTCAGCCATTTTCAGTGCACGGAAAAGTTCCGACAGAGCAGCCTGAAATTTCTTTTGCTGGTTAAGCGTGGACGCCATATTCACCCGCATCGAAATGATTCCGGACATGTCTTTTGATTTCAGACTGGTTTCATTTTCAAGGGCCTGGTTGATGTAACTGAGTGCCTTGTCATAGTCTCCAAGAGATTTGTAAATAAAGCCCACATTGTTGAGCGCCAGTGATAAATCAGGACTCGGTCCAGACTTCTTTTCGATTTCAATAATCTCCAGATTGGTGATCAGAACCTGATCAAATTTTTTCTGGTTCATGTAGATTTCGGACAAACTGGCCAGGCATTTTTTACGGAAAGCGGTGGAACCATTCTGTGTTAGGGCATCAAGAAAATTCCGTTCCGCCAGATCGTACTTTTCCAGACCAGCATAACTTTCACCCAGCTTAAAATAGATATCACCCAGGCTGGTGGTTTTAATGCCATGTGAATTGATTTTGATGAGCGCCCTCTGGAAATAGTCAATGCTTCGTTCCGGTACTTCCCAGCGTTCGTACAGCTGCCCGATTTCCTGCAGCATGGCCACCTGCTGAACCTGATTATTGGTTTTCTCGTAGAAATTCAACGCCTGGAAAAAGGCCCGGAGCGCATTCCTCAGTTCTGCTTTCTGTTCAAATTCCAATGCCTGCCGGATCAGTTCCCGTGCACTGCTTTCATCGATCTGAACTTCTTTGGTTTTCCGGATGTTGTTCCGGATACTGTCTGTTTTATTCGCGGTTTCTTTCTGGTTCGACTGACAATAAGCCTCCGGCCCTCCTGCAAACAGCCAAATTCCTGTGCAAAGGATCAGAATCAGGGCAATATGGAACCATCTTTCTTTCATGGGTGACCTGCCAGATTGATTCCGTAAATGATTTTCAGTACATATTCCCTGCTCATAGCCGGAAGAGGCATGTGTCCCGAATTGTAGGACTGGATATAACTGTACCGGCTGTTTGTGATGTCGTACACCCCGATTCCGAGACTGAGTCCTTTCAGGTAAATGTCTTTTGCCTGCAGAAACGCGTTCCACTGAAATACCTTTCCATAATTGATGTAGCCTGGTTCCTCACTGTTTCCGTTGAATCCATAGCGGTCCGATAAATAAATGAACGAGTTGCTCAGCTTCAGAAAATCGGTGAGCTGGAACCGGGTCTGCAGGCAGAGTTTATGCGCCGGATAAGCCAGATTGAGGTTTTTTCCTTCCACATGATATTGCTCGTTCGTTTTCTGACCTGCCGTCGTGTAAAACGAATATCCGCCCTGTATGACCCATTTCCGGAAGCTGAATTTTCCTTCGGTCTCCAAACCTTGAGTTCCCATTTTGCCGGAATTGGCGTACCCTTCTGTAAATCCGTCATCCAGCACCGAAAACACGATACCGTCCTTGATGGAAATCCGGTACAGATTGAGATTGGCAGTGAAAAGAGAACCGGGTGTGTATCCAATTTCGGTTTCAAAATAATTGGTGAGTTGCGGTTCTATTTTGTCGCCCATTCTCAGGCTGATGTTGGACAAAGCCGGTGTCCGGAAAGATCGGTTAAAAGATGCCTTCGCATAAAACTTACCAAACGTTTTATTGATCGCGATTCGGGGACTCAGAATGGGTTTGTAATAACTGTGGTAATCAAAACGAAGCCCCATTGTGATGTTGGCATACTTAGTTTTCCAGATGCCCTGGCTCAGGAGGGTGTTACAGGTGTAGGTCGCAGATTCGGAAAGTGAATCCGGGTTGTAAAAGTCCATCGACTGATCACGGGAAAAACTGGCACCAAACAACAATTCCAGTTGCTTAACTGGTTCCCAGTTTCCTGAGATTCCGGCAATGAATCGGGATGCGGCGATTTTATACACGATTACTTTGTCTTCATCCACCGAGTCAACACCTCTGGGTGTATGCCAGGGCAATTGCCGCTTAAAGTTGAGGTATGGACTAAGGTGGATTTTGTCGTTGATTTTCAGTTGATAACGACTTTCAAGGTTGACGTTGGAAAATATAAGTGGATAGGCTTTGCTTGATATTTCGGTCTGGTTATCACGAACCATCAGGTCATAATAATCGCCCAGACCCTTCAGATAAAAGTTGCCGGCATTGAATGAAAACGCCATAAATTTGGACGACATGCGGCTGTTCGAAAGCATGTTGTATGAATTGCCATTCAGGTCGGTGTATTGCCGGTCGCTACGGTTTGCTTCTGCAACATTGGAAGCAATGGAGAAGCGGGCCTTTTCCCAGTTTTTACCAAATGAGGCAGAAAAATTTCTTCGGGCAAGTCCGCGATCTGTTTCACCGATGGTCTGCCCAATCCGGATTCCGTTGAACCATTCGGATGCTTTGGTCATAATATTGATGACAGCGAAAACTGCAAATCCTCCATACATCACCGAACCCGGACCACGGACCACTTCAATTCTTCGGATCTGGTCGATGGGAAAATGGTTTCCAAACTGATTGGATCCATACAACAGATCATTGATCTCCATTCCATCCAATAGCACCAGAACAGCTTCATTGGCAGAATTTCCTCTGCTTCCGATACCGACGATTCCCTGTACATCGACATTAAACTCAAAACCCGGAATCATTCGTAACACATCTCCCAGGTCACGAGCGCCAGATGTTTGGATGTCTTCTTCGCTGATCACTGATACGGTTCCAGGGGCATCTTTCACCGAAAGGGGAGTTTGAGATGTAATGGAAACCTTGTCTTCAATATTCTGAATGGTGAAATCTCTGATATCGGACGTGTACGGCTTTAACCAGGCGCTGTCTCCCTGCCCGAAACAATGCCAGGCAGGCAACAAAATCATAAGCAAAAGGTGTCGGATCCGACGAAAAAACCGCATTTCTGGTGTTAGAAATAGATAGAGTTCTGTATGGGCAGATTATTTACTGTTTTCGAAATCTAAACCGGGCGATTTCGGTATTTGCCATGAATCGGCAGGAAATCCTACATACAGTGAAAGAATGCGGACTTTGAAATGAACAGCATAGAAAAACAGAGACCTGTGTTATCGGGTTGCAGTTGGCCCGGTTCGTTTGTCAGTTCATTGCCGGAGGTTCTCAGTTCACCTGATTTATGCTGTATTTTGTGGTCCCATTCTAGTTCTTGCAACAAAAAAGACCTTGACCATTTCGCCATACCTCAGCCGCAAACTCAGCCGGCTTTCCTTTCTGGGAATGCTGACGGTGGTATTTGTGCATTCCTTCAATTTTGATGATCGCTATTTATGGGCTGGCCGTCCGTTTTTTGAGGAAATGAATGCATTCAATTTCTTTCAGATTATGGTCACAAACGGTCTTTTCCGATTTGGGGTTCCTCTCTTTTTCTTCCGGGCAGGAATGCTGATGGCGGCAACAGAAGAGAAGTACACACCGGGCACCCGTCTGAAGAAAAGAGGGCAAACCCTGCTCATTCCTTATCTGGCCTGGTCGCTGTTTGGAATTCTGATGACATACTATTTTGAATCCAGACCCGATCTGGCTCCCTTTGCCGAATCATCCTGGCTCCGTCCGTTTGGAAACCTGCCTGTCCACAAATGGGATGTAAGCCAATGGTTGGAAAGTGTGTTGTTCCAACCCGTTTCGTTCCAGCTCTGGTTTTTGCGGAGTTTGTTTATCTATAGCCTCTTATATCCGCTGTTGGTCAAAGGTCTCGCCTGGAAGCCAAAATGGATTCTCGGTATTTTCTGCTTTCTGTGGATATCCAGTTTTGGTGGAATCGGTTTTATCGAAGGGGAGGGGATTTTCTTTTTCTCTATGGGAATCTATTATTTCAAAGGTGGCATAAACGAGGACCGCATCCGGGAATTCTTTCTTCGATACAGACTCTATTGGTTTGCAATAGGCATTGTTTTGTTGAAAACCTTTCTGTCTTTCCAGTTTGATTACCTCCATTTACCCGTGTATTTGCTCCATAAAATCGCCCAGCCTTTACTGGTACTCTCGGTTTGGTTTGGGTATGATTACGTGTTTGGACAGGTTCAGCACACGCCTCTCGAAAAACTAAGCCGGTACAATTTCTTTGTGTATGGCGCCCATGTTCCTCTGGTTTACTACCTCACCGACCTTCTGTTTTCCATGTACGGAAAAGACGATTCCATTCGATTTGCAGTCTTTTGCTGCCTACCACTGGCGGTTTCTGCCTCGGCAATTCTGATCGGTTTTGTCCTGGAAAAAGCGGTCTATCCGGTCTTCTGGGTACTCACAGGAGGCAGAAAATAAAAGGAGGGTATCGAATAATCCTGGATTATCCAATGAATGTATAACGCCTTGATTATAAATTAAAAAATACCCTTCGGGGTTTGGGGCCGTAAATGAAACTGAATCAAGGCGTGGAGAGGCTTTTGGCTGCAAGAAGCATAATCCGGAATCAGGGTTTGGCTCCTTGCTGAATCCAGCGACCCAGCAATTCCCTCTCTTCGTCGGTGATGTGCGTTTTGTTGCCCTGCGGCATCGACTTCGTCTGCACAGCCCGGTTCATGATTTTGTCCTTCAGGTTGGCGCATTGTTCGTAGGTTTCAAACATGGCGCCGGAAGGAGCAGCTTTGTACACATCATCGGTTGGGTGTGAAGAATGGCAGCTCACACAGCGTTGTTCAAAAACCGGCTTTACATCGGCATACGAAACACTTCCTCCCGAATCAGAAACGGTTTTGGGCGCTGTAATGATTACCGCAGCGAAAATAGAAATGGCACCTACCGGCAGAAGCCAGACCAGATTCTGTCCTTTTTCGTGCATGTTGATGTAGTGCCGAACTGCCACACTGCCCACAATCAGAATCGCAAGCACCAGCCAGTTCCAGCCGCTTCCGAAGGTAGACGGAAAGTGGTTGGAGATCATCACAAAAATGACGGGAAGCGTGGTGTAGTTGTTGTGCAGAGACCGGAGTCCTGCGTATTTCCCGATTTCCGGATCGACGGGCCGTCCTTCTTTGGCCGCTTTCACCAGAGCTTTCTGGGCCGGAATAATCACGAAGAAAACGTTGCCCACCATGATGGTTCCCAGCAAGGCACCCACGTGCATAAAGGCGGCACGTCCGCTGAGAAACTGGGTGAGGAAAAACGAAAGACCAATCAGAATGGCGAAACCAATGAGAGCAAAGAGTTTCTTTTGGGCCAGAAGTGAAGACCGGCACATGAAATCATAAATGAACCAGCCGGTGATCAGGGTGCCAATTCCAATCATCACAGCAGTCGAAGGTGCAATATCAGCCACCGCCGGATCCACCATAAATCCTTTGGCATTGAGGTAATACACCAGCACAAGCAGCACAATTCCGGATACCCATGTGAAATAGGCTTCGTACTTAAACCAGTGCAGGGTTTTGGGGATTTCTTTCGGAGCCGTTTTGTATTTCTCCAGGTAATAAAACCCTCCGCCGTGTACCGCCCAGAGGTTCCCGGCCAGTTCGTCCCGCAGGTTTTCGGTGCGGTTCAGGCTGTTTTCCAGGAAGATAAAATAAAACGAAGCCCCGATCCAGGCAATGCCAATCACCACATGAAACCAACGCACAAGGAGGTTGAGCCAGTCCAGCACATGGGCTTCCCAACCCAGTTCGCCAACCCAGAACCAAAGTCCGTACCCCACAACCGAGGCAGGTATGGCAAAAAGCGATACGTTTTTAAATGCCGCTAACTCTTCCACTACATCTTCCGGATTTTGAACCGGAAAGCGGTTGGCCCGGATCAGGTTAACCAGCGATGCACTCACAACATAACAAATGGTGAGGATCAGAAGGAAAAAGGCAAAGGCAAGGTGTATCATAGGTTGGACGGAAAATTACCAGATGAAACGGACATTCAAGGATAAGGACGGAGCACCACCGGGTACTCCATCCTAGTTTTTCGTTCACAGACTATTTGCCAGCGTTCCGTCTGCCGGTGAGGATTTTATAGAACGAACGACTCCGTATTTCCTCCAGAGTCAGTCCGGTCACGAGGGCTTCTTCCTCCGAAATGGCACCACAGTTCATGGCTTTGAGGAAGTAGTTCAGCAGACCTTGACCGGTTGCGGCATCGTCAAACACATCACCCAGCAAGGTTGCCTGAGCGGCTTTTTCCACAAAATTGCGGAGACGGTGCGCCGCATCTTCATAACTATCCAGGAAGAAGGTATATGTAGCGGCATACCGCGTTGGCAACTGGGCCGGATTGAGATCCCATCCCTGATAAAACCCGTTGATGAGCGAATGCATGGTGTGGTCGAATCCCATTTTCCAGGCTTTGTGCACCACTTCCCGGTTTTCAATTTCCTGCTGGGCAGTGAGGTTGTCTCCCCGGTGCGGACCCACCGGCATTACGTTGGTGGCCCCATCAGAAAGCATGATACCGGTATGACCCAGCG
>DAIOVD010000173.1:0-8697 GCA_036759185.1 Catalimonadaceae bacterium
CACCTTCAAGAGGAATTGGTACTTTCGTACCTATGTACATACCGGGCACACACATGTGCTTTGATATAGAGTGGCAGTGTCTCATCGCTGAAGCTGAGTCACAAATAGGAAGTTCAGTACAACGAATGAAATTCAGTGCTAAAATTCCACTCCATCTCAAAGCACAGGCACGTTATCTCCCCCGAAAATTGTACCGTTTAAAACGAGACGAAGTTCCAATTCCTAACAAGCAAAAGCATTTATAAAAACGAATGAAACAGATTTTTCTAATGTTGTTATTGACTTTACCAATTTCTTGCAGATCACAGGAAAAGAAAGCGAACACCGAAAAAAAAGGCGATTCGGGTAACCTAAAAGTAGGATCTCAGATTGGACAATATGTGACCAACATCTTTGAAGATTCCAAAGGAAATTTATGGTTCGGCACGAATGGAAACGGAATTGCAAGGTATGATGGTGAAAACCTACGATACTTTACCACCAAAGATGGCTTGCCTTCGGATCGGGTAACGGCCATACTGGAGGATTCAAATGGCATCTATTGGTTAAATACGGGAGAAGGGGTAACCCGATACGATGGGAAGAATTTCACTACTTATCGGGTAGGTTCAGACTTTAGCAGCAATGTGATTGCTAATTTACTGATTGACAGTAAGAATGTTTTTTGGGTTGGTACCTGGAATGGTGTCTACAAATTTGATGGGAAAGCATTTACTCCATTTCCTGTTCCGTACCCGAAAGTAGACACGAAAATAAATGAAGACACAAGGTTTTGGATATCTGGTATACGAGAAGATGGTTCAGGCAATATTTGGTTTCTCCGTGATGGATTTGGTGCCTGTAAATATGATGGGAGAACGTTTACTCATATCCTGAAAAAAGATGGACTTCTCTCGAATAATGCAACGCAAATTGAATTTGACAAAGAAGGAAGTATCTGGATTGGAACGAGAGTCGCTGAGGGTGACGATTCTAACCCCGAAAAGCGATTTGGAAAGGGTGGAGTAAATAAAATGACTGGTAATTCGATTATTTCATTCCCTGAAATAAAGGGATTTAATGATGGTGATGTGCACGAAATTTATAGAGACAAGTCAGATAATATTTGGATAGCAACCGTAAAAAATGGGGTTTACAAATATGATGGTAAAGCATTTCAGCACTACGATGTTCCAATTTCAATTATGGGGATTTTGGAAGACCGTAAAGGAAATTTCTGGCTGGGAGGATCAGGAGGATTGTATAGGATTGATGGGAAAGGAGACGTCATAAACGTAACGACGAAAGGACCCTGGAAATAACGATAACAAGGCCAGAGTAAAAGCAACATGCGATCAGGTAAACAACCAAACCTGAGTACCCAGAAATATACCCTGAAAAAAATCCCCCCATTTTTTTTTCGCTGGAATTTTTGGGGTGAAAAAATCCCCCCATTTTTTTTTGTTCATTTTTTTTGGGGGGAAATTTTCCCCCCGTTTTTTTTTCGTTGAATTTTTTGGGGGGATTTTTTGGGTCAGTTGTAAAACCTGGGGTACAATACACCGTAATTGAGGGCATTTGTATTTCAGATGAATGGGATCAGAATTATATTTGGATCTCCATCATGTATAAACGGTTTCTGTTTTCTGCAGGCTTATGCCTGGTTGCATCTGCGGTTTGGGGCCAGGACCCATGCTCCTATAAAAGCACATCAAAAAAGGGTGGATATTGGGTTTTCTCAACGTTTTATCAGCCCAATACCCAAATCCCCCTTGAGGGAGTTTGTGAACAGAAAAATGGAGACAAACCCTTTTTATACCGGTCGTTTCAGAATGGAAAACTCAAAAAAGAAGTTCAGTACTCCACGGAGAACCGTCTTGTTTCATCTTTGGAAATCCACAAAAATAAAAAGGATACGATCATTGGTGAGTACAAAAGCTTTGGCGAAAACGGCAAACTAAACCTTCTTGAAATCTATTTTTCTGACAAATTCCAAAGACGGTGTGTCCATCGGATAACCTATCATGTAAATGGAAAGCCAAGATTTGATCAATATTTTGCCTGGCTGAAAGTGAGTGAACTGAACGACTATCAGAAGCCGACACATCCACCCCATACCATTGACGATGAAGGATATACGTATGTGCAGGTTCCGTTTGGGAGGGAAAAGAGTTTTGATGATGCAGGTCTGCTCAAGGAGGAAAAACTCCACCGGTTGCTTTTGGATGGCACTCATGAGTTTGCCTCAAAGGATGGTCCGGCCTGGCTCTACCACCACAATGGAAAAATCAAAGAGAAGTTGACGTACAAATCCGGCAAACCACACGGAGATTTTGTCGAATTCAATTTCCTGGGCGATACCGTCACCAAAGGCTCGTATGACCACGGGCTGAAAAACGGACTCTGGACATACAGGCACGACAATGGAAGCCTGAAAGCCAGACATGTCTACAACACGTCCGGTAAATTCCCTTTTCAGGCCCAAAAAGAAGAATGGTCGGAAAATGGAAAACTCATTCTGCAATTACAGTTTGACGAAAGCGGAACCGGCCGTTTGAAAGAATGGTCAGAAAAGGGTCGGCTGATTCACGAGCAGGAACTGGTCAATCTTTCGCTTGACAAAGGAAAAGAGACGTTCTGGTTTCCGTCCGGACAAATGAAATCTTTTATGAACCATAGGCCCGGTGCAGATACAGTGTATCAGGAATGGTACGATTCGGGCCGTGACAAAAGTTTGAAACGGAACATTTCCCAAAACAACAGCATGGTTACTTCGAATCAGGAATGGTACTCCAACGGCAACCTGAAAGACCGTGTCGAACTGATGAAAACAGAGACGGGCCATACGTTCAGCCAACACCAATATTTTGAAAACGGGCAGTTGCGCAGTTCCGATATCCGGAAAAACCGGGAGCAGTTTGTGGAAGAGTATGCACCAGACGGAATCAAAATCAGGACCAGGAAATTGGTGGATGGAAAGATTGACGGGCTGTATCAGGAGTTTGATTCTACAGGCAAAATCAGATTGAAAGTGAATTACCTGAACGGAATGCGGCATGGTTCCTATGAGGCATTCAACAATGGGATTTTACGCTACAAAGCTCAGTTTAAAAATGGAGTATGGATACCTTCTGCTGAAAAGACCAGTTCTTTTTTTGATTTGTACCAAAACCTGAAAGCAACTGACAAACAAAACTTTACATCGGCTGCATACCAGTATCTCAACCGACTTTTGTATGGACCCCAACCGATGCGGAAATCAAATAAGGATGTGGATTCGCTGGCTGCCATTATCTGGCAAATGAAACGGCTGGCACCTCACTATCCGGATTGGGTTGCAAACGTGGGCCTTGGCAGCCAGGTCTTAAACATCCGGCTGATCGAATCGTACTTCAGGGATCTGAAAACCAATTCGGTCACTTCTGAAATGAGCAAAGAACTACTCGCCGGACTGGCAAATCTGAACGTGGCATTGCCAGATTTCAAATTCACCTACGGAGAAGTGTATGTCAATATTGAACTGAAGGAGTGGATCAATATGGCAACATTAAAACGGATTTTTCCAACCACAAGCAATTTGATGACGCTGGTGAATCCAAACCAAACTGACAAATTAAATCGACCTGGTCACCTGCATTATACCATTGAAAATAAGACCACAAACACCTGGAAAATCACGATTACACAGAATGAATTTGTGTATCATATCCTGCTGTATGGCGATGGCACTGTGGAAATAGAGAATCAAACAATGGCCTGGTCTCAATTTGTCGACCAGGATTTATCTATCCTTCAAAATCACCCAAAATGGTTTGATGAGTGATTTTTTCCTTTGGTTCGCGATTCTTCAATTTATTGAACGTTTAAATAAGTATCAAGGCATTGTACCGTTTCCAAAGCTGCTGAAGACATTTTTGCAATTAAAACCCTGAAGGTCCTCCCCTGCCCGGAATGAAAACCTTCAAGGTTTAAAACGTATCTTTATTCCACAATCAGCTTTCCGTAACGCCCCACCGAACGAATCGTGTAAATACCAGCGGGCAAGGCAGGCAACAGGACATCGGAAGGACTGTCAAGCGTCCAGGTTTTCAGGACTTTTCCCTGAACATCGATCAGATCATAGGTTGCCAACTGGTTTATGGGCTGGTCGATGTGCAGAAACTCACCTGCGTGCAATACGGTGGGGTACATCCATCCCTCTTCCGGTTGATCTTCGCTGGTACTTTTTCTTGCCGGCGGAACCTGAACGGTAAACAGGTCAGTGACGCATCCTTTTCCATCGGTGACGGAATACGTTGTGGTGATGGATGGCGACACCTTGTTGCTTTTCGTTTTCACTCCGGTTGACCATAAATAAGACCCAATCCAGGAGGCTGTAAGGGTTGTAACCACGCCCGGTGCCGTTGTGATGGTGTTGGACTTATTCACATTTTTCATAATGGTGAAATTGTCACGTACCACACCATCGCTTCCAATCCATTTGGCCAGTAACCGATTGTTTTCCACTTCGAAATAAAGGGCGCCCGGATTGGTGATATTGGAATAGTACATGGCACTGTGCGGATACCCGGCTGAAGATCCACCCAGTTGGCCGGAAGAACCCACAACGGCATAGACTACCCCGTTCCGGATATCTGCTGTGTTTTTGACATAGGTACAGGAGTTGGCCGTGCCGTCGTACTTTCCGCTGGAAGTGCTCAGGGCATGTGCGAGGGGATCAAACGTAGTCTCCAGTCCGTAATGGCCCT
Source organism: Catalimonadaceae bacterium (assembly GCA_036759185.1). Classification (GTDB taxonomy): domain Bacteria; phylum Bacteroidota; class Bacteroidia; order Cytophagales; family Flexibacteraceae; genus CAMDMI01. The sequence continues at coordinate 4,728 of DAIOVD010000173.1, forward strand.
GAATCGGGTAGCTTCGTTCGTATCCATGGCTGTGGCCGTTGAGAACCAGGTCCACCTTGTAGCGTTCCAGGATGGGAACCAGCTTCTGGCGGATGTTAATCAGTTCGGTTTCTGCATCGCTGTTGTGCGAGGTTTTCGTATAGGGCGGATGGTGAAAATAGACGATGGTCCAGGGTTTGGTGTTAAGGGCAAGGTCCTGCTTAAGCCAGACAGCCTGTGGACCGAGGGTGTCATAGAGCCGGGTGTTACCGGTTTCCCAACCATAAGAGTCGAGGGCTACAAAATGCACGTTGGCCATATTGTAAGAGTAGTAGGCTTCGGTTCCGGATGCAAGACCACCTGCTTCAGCGGCTTTCGGCAAAGTAAAATTGCTGAAGTATGGAATCGCATGATCGGCCTGGCGGGCAGCCAGGTTGGCATAATCATGGTTACCGGGAGCTGGCCAGAGTACATGGTTTTTGGTCATGGAACCCTGGTAGATGTTGAAAAAATTGGTCTGGTATTCAGCATCGGTTCCGGTGTTGTAGGCATTGTCGCCCAGCAGAATCCAGCCGTCGGTGTAATTGGTTCCGTTGTAGGTAAGCCAGGCATTCCTGACGTTGACCTGATTGGTGGAATTATTGCCCATATCGCCCATGGCCAGAAAACGGAGTTTCTGCACACTGGTGTTGGAAGGCAGAGTTTTGAAATAATTGCTGGCATCACCCTGAATAATCTGGGAGGTGGAGCCGAAATTGTAAAAGTATTTAGTGTTGGCTACCAATCCGGTGAGGGCCACCTCATGCTCTGTGGTGAGAACCAGATTGGTATAGGTGCGGGTGAGATTACCGGCCACCGTTCCGAAACTCACCTGAGAATTGGTTGGAATGTTGGTTCTCCAACGGATCACCACACCATATTGGCGGGCCAGATTCATGTAAGGGCCGCGTACTAAGGTAGCACCCACAGTTGTTTTGAGGTTGGCTTTGAGTTCGAGATCAAATGAAAGATCTGGACTGCTGGCCACATTCTGGTGAATTTCAACAGCAATCACGTTGACTCCATTCCGGATTTTGCTGATGTCCAGCACCTGGGGCTGAACAATGGCTCCATCGTCTGCGGCTGCAGTGGATGCTTTTGTTGTATAGGAAATGGTGCCGGTTGGCATATTGCTCCGGAATACTTCTTTCCCATTGATGTAGACCACGGCTCCGTCGTCACGTTTTAGGTTTACTGTATAGGAAGAATACAATGTTGAATCCGCAACTGTGAACGATTTGCGGAAATATGTGGTGATGTATTTGTTTGTGGCTGCTGGTCCGTAGCTGACAACAGTGGCTTCGTCTCCGTCCCCAAAACCCAGTTGTCCGTTACCGGAAGGCCAGGAAGCATCGTTAAAACCGGAGGCCGTCCAGGTAGTTCCCTGGTTGGAGCCATCGTCTTTGTACTTCCAGTTGCTTCCGAACGAAATAAGTGCAGGAGCAAATGGAACCGGAATGCCGATCAGTTCGAGATCGAAGCTTATGTCACTGCTGGTTCCGGCATTCTGATGAATTTCTGCCGCGAGGGTATTGTTTCCTGGCGACATACTTGCCGGAGAGATACTCACAGTCTGAATTCCGTTGCCATCATCGGCTGCCAGGGTAGCCAGAGTTGTATAGGTAATGGCGCCGGCAGCCAGGTTGTTGCGGTAGATTTCGGTGCCATTGAGGTAGAGAATGATGCCGTCGTCCCGTTTTATGTTAAAAGTAAAGCCCTGGTAAACAGAAGGATCTGACACCAGGATGGTTTTGCGGAAGTAAGTGGTAATGTACCGGGCACTGGCATTGGGGCCAAACGGAACCACGGTGGCTTCGTCGCCATCGCCATATCCCAGTTGCCCGTTTCCGGCCGGCCAGGCGGCATCACTGAACGCTGAGCCGATCCAGGCAGTGCCCTGGTTGCTTCCGTTGGCCAGGTATTTCCATGAAGAATTGTACGGTATCAGGGTGGTCTGGGCTTCTGTCTTGAGACAGGTCAGAACCATGATCAAAAAGGTAAAGTAAAAATGTTTCATTATGGTGGTATAACAGGAAAAGGCAAGGTAATGGAATGAATTAACAATCCAATTGATTTTGGTCTGAAATACAGGTAGAAGCAGAAATTTTCACCTCGATTCCAATCGGTATGGTAGGTTAATCAGACAAAATTTCACTATATCGGGAAATGAATTGTACTCTTGCGGGGAGGATATTTTTGACATGATTCTGCCAGAACCAGTGCTTAGAATTCCGGAAAAAATTCAGAGAACCTGTTTATGAGTGGTGAATAAACAGCCTCGTTCACCGTTGGGGAAATCATCCAAAACAGATTGAATATGTTCAGAATGTGTACCGTCGTTTTGCTTGCCTGTTTGCCATTTCTGAAAGGTGCCGTGAACGCCGTTCAATGTAACAAGCGCCACGGCAACCAGAGATCGTTTTTAGCGGACTCATCCTATAAAACCATCCACATTCTGGTGGCATTATGTGACAACAAATACCAGGGAATTGTGCCGGTTCCGGCTGGTATTGGTAACGGCCAGAACCCGAATACGAATTTGTACTGGGGATGTGGTTATGGAGTCCGCACCTATTTCAAAAAGAGCAAAGAATGGACCTTTCTGGAATCCAGGCAAGTCGATTCCACCAGACCAGAACGACTCATTTTTAGACATGTGAGTAAACCGTTCTACCTTATCGCCGATGCCTATGATGGTAAAAAAATAAGGGAATGCACACTTGATTTTCTTCGGAGCAGTTCGGGAGAGTGGAAGGATTCACTGAAAATCAGAAACAAAACCCTGGGATTGTCTGGACATGCCAATCTGATTGTATACATCGGTCATGACGGCCTGATGGATTTTTCATTGGATGAAAGTTTCCGTAATACCGACAAGAGGAAGAGGGATGTCGCCATCCTGGCTTGTTACAGCAAACGATTCTTTTCTCCTCACCTCCGGTCTGCGAATGTGAATCCGATTCTGTGGACAACCCATCTGATGTGTCCGGAAGCCTACACCATCCATGATGCACTTTCGGGATATTTGCAGAATGAAACCAACGAACAGGTCCGTACAAGAGCGGCCAAAGCCTATTCGCGGTATCTGAAATGCAGTGAGAAGGCTGCCAGAAAATTGCTGGTGACCGGTTGGTAAGATTCCAGTCCGGTCCGGAATCGGATATTTTCGAATACAGAAGCAGGTAACAGAATGAAACTTACAACGAATGGACTTCTTGTTTGCCCATTCCGGTTTTTCCGGTTCCGGCATTTGAATTCTCTGTTTCCAGAACGATCTAATTCTCAACAATTCCATATTTTCGCCACATGAACCGATTCTGTTCCTTGCTGATTGCCTTCTTTTTAGTGCCTGGATGCACACCCAAACTAACACCCGAAAGGAAGGCAAGTCTGCAAAAAAACCTGGAAGCGATGGTGAAAACGGATCAGGTGGCTGCTTCCCGGTGGGAACCAAAATGGGCATCGTTTAAAGACAGTGTCTTCACCCTGAACAAACGCAAGGCAGAGAAGATGTTTTCGCAATATGGGTTTCCTGGTTTTGCCCAGATCGGAGAACAGGGATCCAGGAATTTCTGGCTGATTGTCCAGCATTGCGATAAATTCCCTGAATTTCAAAAGAAAGTACTGCTCGCGATGGACAAGGAAGTAAAAGGCAACAATGCCGACCCCAACAATTATGCCTATCTGTTTGACCGGGTTCAGGTGAATGCCGGCCAGAAACAAAAATTCGGAACCCAGGTAGATTACGATGTTGAAAAAACCGGCAGGGCTTTCCCAAAATTCGGCCTGATTGATTCAGCACAGATTGATGTTTTCAGGGCTGAATACAAACTGAGTCCATTGAAGGAATACATGAACAACATGTCGGAGATGCACTTTGAAATGAACCGGGCCAGGTATGAAAAAATGGGGCTGACGGAGCCGTATAAATACAAGTAAGGGTTAGTGGTTA
>DAIOVD010000174.1:0-4416 GCA_036759185.1 Catalimonadaceae bacterium
CTTCCGCCCGGGTTGTCATCATCGGTTGTTATGCCCAGTTGAAGCCCGAAGAAATCGCCGGCATTCCCGGAGTAGACCTTGTGCTGGGAGCCAATGCCAAATTCGAAGCGGCCGATCATGTGGATAAATTGGGACCAAAAACCAGTGCCTCCATCATCGCCGGCAACATTGACCACACCACCGATTACCATAGTTCCTACTCACTGGCCGACCGTACACGGACATTCCTCAAAGTGCAGGACGGCTGTGATTATCCCTGCACCTATTGCACCATTCCGCTGGCACGTGGCAAAAGCCGCAGCGACAGCATTCAGAATGTAGTAAATCAGGCCCGGCAAATCGGAGAAAGCGGGGTGAAGGAAATTGTGCTGACAGGCGTAAACATTGGCGATTTCGGCAACCAGAACGGCATCCGGAATGAAAAGTTTGCCGATCTGGTTGAGGCTCTCGACGAAGTGGACACCATTTCGCGTTTCCGGATTTCGAGTATCGAACCTAATTTGCTGAAGGACGAAATCATTGACTTTGTAGCCGCCAGCAAGCGGTTTGTTCCGCATTTTCATATTCCCCTGCAATCGGGGAGCAATGCAATTCTGGGCATGATGAAAAGGCGGTATAAAAGAGAATTGTATGTGAACCGGGTAGACAGAATCAGGCAAACGATGCCTGATGCCTGCATTGGGGTCGATGTGATTGTGGGTTTTCCGGGAGAAACAGATGCTCATTTTATGGAAACCTATCAGTTTCTGAATGAGCTCGAGATCAGTTATCTGCATGTTTTTACGTATTCCGAAAGGCCCAACACCGAAGCGGCAACCATGAAAGGAAAAGTGCCGGGAAATGTCAAAGCCGACCGCTCAAAAATGCTGCACATCCTCAGTGAGAAAAAGAGAAGGGCCTTTTATGAATCCCAACTTGGAAAAATGGATGAAGTCCTGTTTGAAGCGGCCATAACCGGTGGCAAAATGGAAGGCTTTACCCGCAATTATGTGAAAGTATCGGCGCCGTACGACCCGATGTATGTGAACGCCGAAATGAAAGGATTTCTGAACCTCATTCAGACGGACGGTACCGTTCATTTCTCTGAGTTCCCTCTTTCGGCCGAAGAAAAATCAAAACTGGAATATGTGGCGGAACTGGCTTCGTAAATTCTTTTTCCATAAAGTCTACAATGGAGTCACCATCAACCACCAGTGGCTGGCCTTTCATAATTCAGGCTCCATTTTCTCGAAAGGAAAGGCCCGGCTGGGTTACGGAAACTTTGAAACCTCAGAATTCTTCCGGAGTCTGACTCCCTCCTACCTCAAAAATACGGGCACCATCGAACTGGGAAACGAGGTCACCATTTCGTCTTCGTTTAAAATTCTGAATAAAGGAACGCTGAAAATCGGCGATCAGACCTACATCAATCCCAACAGCATTATCCGTATTGAAAACGCACTAACGATCGGAAACGACTGTGCCATCAGCTGGGGTGTGACTATGATGGACCACGATGCCCACGAAATGGAAGGAAAACGGGAAGCCCGGCCCATCAGCATTGGCAACCATGTGTGGATCGGCGCCAATGCCACCATTCTCAAAGGAGTTACCATCGGCGATGGCTGCGTGGTGGCGGCGGGTGCGGTGGTGAGCAAATCATTCGGCCCCAACCAACTGATTGGTGGCGTTCCGGCCCGAACGATTAAGGAAAATATTGAGTGGAAGAAGTAAACTTTCGCTTGATGTTAATCTATTCTTTCAAACTTTGAAAATTGACCCTTCGCTCCACCATGAACTCCTCGCTGATCCTTTCCAACATCGCCCGGTTTATTTCTTTGTCGGATGACGAAGCCCAACATTTCATTTCCCTCCTCACCACCCGCAAACTGAAACGAAAGCAGTTCCTTCTTCAGGAAAATGAGATCTGTGAACATTCTGCGTTTGTGACGGCCGGGTGCCTCCGCAGTTATTCACTGGATCCGAATGGATTTGAACACGTTCTCCAATTCGCCCCGCCCGACTGGTGGATTGCCGATATGTACAGCCTGCTGAGTCATAAGCCGGGCCACCTCAACATTGAAGCACTGGAAGAAAGTGAGGTTCTTCTTTTATCAAAAACCGATCAGGAAACCTTGTATCACGACATTCCCAAGTTTGAGCGCTTCTTCCGGATCATCACCGAAAATTCACTCGTGAGCAACCGGCAAAGGGTACTCGACAATATGAGCCTCACCGCTCAGGAACGGTATGCGCTTTTTTGCCACCGGTATCCTTCTCTCATCGAGCGCCTTCCACAGAAACAGGTGGCGGCTTACATAGGCGTAACGCCGGAGTTTCTCAGCAAACTGAAAGCGGATTGGCTCAGGAATAAATAACCCGTCCGTTTCCCGAAACCGCTTCCTCACGGACGGTATCGTTTCAAAAAATCTTTGCAGACACCGAATTTCTTAAACTAGGTTATTGAAAAACGGCTATCCGGCAGGCCACCTTTGCATCGTTATAAAATTTCGAATGAAACGAAACGAATTTATACGCAAAGGAATTCTTGGAACCGGCCTTTTTGTTGCCGCGGGTTCATTGGCTGCCATCGCAGACAACAACATCGACGAGCTGCAGAAGTTGGACATCCTCGGATTCAATCACATTCCAACAACCAACTCCAATCAAATGGCAAACTCCGTTTTACATAAAGCCGACACCCGTGGTGAGGCAAATCATGGCTGGTTAAACTCCAGACACACTTTCAGTTTTGCACATTATTACAATCCGGACCGGATGCATTTCGGAGCCCTCCGCGTGCTGAACGACGACCGGGTACAGTCGGGCATGGGCTTTGGCAAACACCCGCACGACAACATGGAAATCATTTCCATTCCACTCGAAGGCGACCTCGAGCACCAGGACAGCATGGGCAACACGGCTGTGATCCGGAAAGGTGACATCCAGGTGATGAGTGCCGGGAGAGGAATTTTCCACCAGGAATACAACCGCAACAAGGACAGCGAGGTAAAATTTCTCCAGATCTGGGTATTCCCGAACAAACGGGATGTACAGCCGCGTTACGACCAGCTGACCATGAATCTGGACGACCGGCACAACAAACTGCAGCAGATTTTATCGCCTTCTGCAGATGATGCAGGTGTATGGATTCATCAGGATGCCTGGTTTCACATCGGCCATTTTGACAAAGGCATCAAAACCGATTACACCCTGCGCAAAAGTGGAAATGGCGTGTATGTGTTTGTGCTGAAAGGAGATGTGACGGTTAATGAAACCACCCTCAACACCCGCGATGGCTTTGGAATCTGGGATACCGAACAATTCTCCATCACCGCAGACAGCGAGGCCGAGTTTTTGCTGATGGAAGTTCCGATGGCGGTGTAAAAGAATTAGCAGCGCCTTTATTTAACCGCAGAGTTTAAAGGAGTGAATAAAGAGAGCCGCAGAGATTTGAAAAATAACAAAAAGCTCTGTTCTTCTCTGCGAAAATTCTCTGTGAGCTCTGCGGTTCCTGAATTTTAGGGCAGTTCCCAATGGCGGTGTAAAAGGATAAACAGTGTCCGAATTAACCGCGGAGATAAAAGAGAAATAAAGAGTGCCGCAGAGATCTTGAATTCAACAGAAAGCTCTGCGCCTCTCTGCGTAAATTCTCTGTGAGCTCTGCGGTTCCTGAATTTTGAGCAGCTTCCCAAATAAAACAACCAACCATCCACAACCGGACAAAAACAGATGTCCACATTTATTCAAACAACATCCATACAACAATGACAACGCAAGCCACGACTATAAAAGAAGCACAAACCCAGTTTCCGGTGATGGATCTGATCCGGGAACGGTGGAGTGCCCGCAGTTTTTCGGAACAGGAAATCGATTCTGAAACAATGAACACCATACTGGAAGGCGCATCCTGGGCACCTTCTGCCAACAACGAACAACCCTGGCAGTTTTTTGTAGCCCACAAAAATACGCCGGCGTTTGATCTGGTCTGGGAAGCCCTGATGCCCGGAAACCAGCCCTGGACCCAAAAAGCAGCGGCTTTTGTGGTATCCATTGCCCGGACCGAGTTTTCAGCCAACCAGAAACCCAATGCCTATGCCGAACACGATCTGGGTCTGGCCAATGCCTTCCTCATTCTGCAGGCCCGGAAACTCGAAGTGTTCACCCACATCATGGCGGGATTTGAGAAAGGAAAACTGTCGGAAAATCTGGGACTAACCCCAACGCAGAAACCCATGACCGTTCTGGCACTCGGGTATCTGGATGAAGCCGAAAAGCTGGAAGAACCATTCAGAACGAGGGAACTCACGCCCCGCAACCGGAAACCACTTTCTGAAATTGTGTTATGACACCCAGACGGATTCTGGTCTATGGCAAGCACCCGGAAATCCTCACCATCGTCCTTCGCCTGATTCGTTCCAAAGCTGAATGGCAGGC
>DAIOVD010000174.1:4516-8560 GCA_036759185.1 Catalimonadaceae bacterium
GTGGGGTGAGCAGAAAATTGGTCGCTTCAGAATGTCAGAATAATTCCTGACCAGGATTCTTCATTATTGATAATAACCTTTCATTGAGTAGATAAAAACAGTGTCATCTTCAACAGAGTAGACAAGTCTGTTTTCTCGATCAATTCTACGAGACCACTTTCCGGCAAGCTGATATTTTAAAGCTTCAGGCTTTCCTATTCCGATAAAAGGTGAAGCCATAATCTATTCCAAAAGCTCCCGAATTCTCTTTAAAATTTGTTGATTATTGGTCTTCTTCCAATGATTTAAATCTCGCTCTGCCGGTGGTGTCAGCTTGATTTCCATATATCATCAAGGCTAATGGACTTCGTTTTTCCCTTTTTTATGGCTTTATCTCCAACCGCAACTTTTTCTACGAAATCAGCTTTATAACGACTCTTTTGGGTAATTTCAAATTCAATTTTCATGGCACCAAGAAATGCTTTCAATGCCTGAATTTTACCCTGACCAGCAGGATGAATAATGATGATTTCAGAAGCTTTCATACCAATCAGATTAAAAAACAAAGTTAATCGAATTTGATCATTGAGTAACGAATGAACAGACAACAACCCGGAAAAAATCAGGAAGCAATATTCGGGTAGTTTCACTTGAACCATTATGTCTCAAGTACCCCAGTATTCAAGCAAATAATGATTCCACCATTTTCATTACCACCAATTTTGGCGGAGGCAGCGGCCTGTTGTTCAACGAAATCGAGGCAGGTTTGGCGGGAAATGTGGAGGGATTGTTTTTGGGTAGGGTGAGGTTGAGTTTGAGAGAATCGCCTTCTCAGTTTACCGGAAATTTCCCTTCTTGTGACTCCGTCTGCTTATTATGAACCAAAAAGATCAAGTCCGCCAGTGGTGTCTGGAAATGGAGGGTGTGGTGGAAGAGCCGCACTTTGAGAAGACTTCTTTCCGGATCAAAAAGAAAATATTTGCCACCGTGGACCCGGCCGGTGAAAAGGTCTGCGTGAAATTGTCGGCCGAAGAGCAATCGCTTTTTGGGGTGTTTGATCCCACCATCGTGTACCCTGTTCCGAATAAATGGGGCCTGCAAGGCTGGACGCTGGCGGATCTCCACCGGATTCCGGCCGAAACCCTGCACGACCTTCTGATTGCGGCCTATCGGGAAGTTTCAAAACAAAAAGGGCGGTAAACGGTGTTTGCACTTTCTAGCCTCTCAACTATGGAATCCGAACGAGACAAAACTTTCACCCAGATCCGACCCATCATAGCCACCGAACCCATTGGCGAACAATCCGACATCCAGAAATTTCAGGATACCGTCCTGAGGCCCATTCTCAAATTGCAGAACGAATTTTTCCTTCAGCTTGCTGGGCATACCCTTCTTGTCCGCCATCCGGACTGGAATCTCCTTTCCGACGAAAAAAAGGTGGTGCTCCTCTCCTCCTGGGTTTCCAAAGATCCGGACGTAAAAAAGCAGATCGAAGGCGCCATCATCGGCCTCATGACCCGATCGGAACTCGCCATTTATTTCGAAAACGAAAAGGAAATCCAACGGAGGATCCGGGCATTTGTGCTGGAAAGAATCAAATCAGGAATGATGAAAAGTAAAAATTGAAAATCATTCACCCCGTTCCTCAAACATTTGGCAGCCGTCTTCTGGTACGTCCAGGTGAATTCTAATTGCTGAATATTAACATCTCCGTGCGGTTCTTCATTCTTCAACATCTGTTTGAAAATCCGCTATTCCCTTCGCTTCGAATAGTAGAAGAAACCGTCCCAAGTTGCAGTGAAAAATTGTAGCATTGCAGTCCAATCGAATACCGACTGCCATGCACACCATTTTATCCTGTACCAGCCTGTTTCTCACGTTGTTTGCTGCCTCTGTTTTGCAAAGCGAAGCCCAGACCGGAAAACCGGCCAAACCAAATAAAACCAATACAATGACAACAGCAAATCCACTGCTGGAAGACTGGAAAGGGCCATATGGAGGCGTTCCGGCCTTCGATAAAATCCGGGTCGCTGATTTCAAACCGGCTTTGGAAAAAGCGATGGCGATGAAGCAGGCCGAAATCGATGCCATCACCATGACGAAAGCTCCGGCCAATTTTGAAAACACCATCGAAGCTTTGGAACGTTGTGGTAAAACACTGAATCAGGTGAAGACCTTATATGACATCTGGAGCAGCAGCCTCAACAATCCGGAATTTGAAAAAGTGGAAAGCGAAATGGAGCCGAAACTGGCCGCTTTCAACGATAAAATCTCTCAAAATGAAGCCCTTTTCAAGCGGGTGGAAGCGGTGTACAATTCGCCCGAAATGAAAAAACTGAATGCCGAACAGCAACGTCTGGTCTGGCGCCGGTACATGAATTTCGTTTTGGAAGGAGCCAAAATGCCGGCAGCTTCCAAAACCAGAGTTTCAGCGATTAATCAGGAACTGGCCGGACTGTTCACCAAATTCAACCAGAATCTGCTGGGCGATGAAGGCGAGTTGTATCTGGAAATTCAGAATGTGCAGGATCTGGAAGGATTACCAAAAAGTCTGGTGGATGCCGCAAAAGCATCGGCCGTTGCCAGAAATAAACCCGGTTCATGGGTAATTGACAATACACGTTCCTCCATCGATCCGTTTCTCACGTACTCAAATAACCGGTCGCTGAGGGAGAAAGCCTGGCGGATGTTCATCAACCGGGGCGACAACGGCGATGCCCGTGACAACAATGCAATCATCACCCCCATCCTTCAACTGCGAGCCGAAAGAGCGAAACTGTTGGGCTATCCTACTCACGCTCACTGGCGGCTGGCCAACACCATGGCCAAAACTCCAGAGAAAGCGATGGAACTGATGGAATCGGTCTGGACTCCGGCCGTTCAACTTGTGAAAACAGAAGTAGCCGACATGCAGGACATTGCCAATAAAGAAAATGCCGGTATCAAAATCGAGGCATGGGATTACCGCTACTACGCCGAAAAAGTACGGAAAGCAAAATACGATCTGGATCAGAACGAAGTGAAGCAGTACCTTCAGATGGAAAAACTGCGGGACGGAATGTTTTGGGTGGCCGGCGAAATGTTTGGTCTCGCTTTCACACAGGTAACCGATGTGCCAGTTTTCCACCCGGATGTACGGGTTTGGAAGGTGACAAAAAAATCAGACGGCTCACTGGTGGGACTCTGGTATTTCGATCCATATGCAAGACAAGGCAAACGCTCAGGTGCATGGATGAATTCGCACCGCGATCAGCACCGGATGGGTGGTAAAAATGTACCGACCATCGTTTCGAACAACTCCAATTTCATCAAAGGCAATCCGGGCGAACCCGTCCTTATTTCCTGGGATGATGCCGAAACATTGTTTCATGAATTTGGTCATGCATTGCACGGACTGTGCTCGAACGTAACCTATCCGACGCTGTCCGGAACCAATGTGGCCCAGGATTATGTGGAGTTTCCATCTCAGGTGTTGGAACGCTGGCTGGGCACAAACGAGGTGCTGAAAACCTATGCCTTGCACTATAAAACAGGGCAGCCCATTCCGCAGATTCTGGTCGACAAAATCAACAATGCATCGAAATTCAATCAGGGATTCCAAACGGTAGAAGCCACTGCCAGTGCGCTGGTGGACATGAAACTGCACCTTGCCGGCGACAAAAAAATCGATGCCGATGCGTTCGAGAAAGAGACCCTTGCAGCATTGGGAATGCCGTCTGAAATTGTGATGCGCCACCGGACTCCGCAGTTTGGACACATCTTTTCCAGCGATGGATACTCGGCTGGATATTACAGCTATCTCTGGTCAGATGTGATCAGTGCCGATGCCTGGGAAGCGTTCACCGAATCACCGGGTGGTGCCTACGACAAAGGAGTGGCCAAGCGTTTTTACGACCATGTTTTCAGTGTCGGAAATACAGTGGATCCGGCTGAATCGTACGTGAAATTCAGAGGCCGTGAACCGAAAACCGATGCCCTGATGCGGAGCAAAGGTTTGGGGAAATAACCCTATACAAACTCTTCGAAAACAAAAAAGCCCCGTCCTTTCAACAGACGGGGCTTTTT
>DAIOVD010000175.1:0-5180 GCA_036759185.1 Catalimonadaceae bacterium
GTCCTTTACTTAGATTGATTTGTTGTTGGGGAATGGGCATAAACTCATTCTTGCCTTTCTCAAACATCGCCTGAGAGAGGTATTCCCTTTTGCTTTTCTCGATGGAGAGGTATGCCGAAACCGCGTCGTTTGCTACACCCCAGCGAACAAGATCGAAAAAGCGGTGGCCTTCAAGAGCCAGTTCCAATCTCCGTTCAAAACGAAGAGCTTTCCGTGCAAAATCCTGATCCCAACCACCTGAGTAGGGTTCAACTTTGTAATTAGAAAGTGCAACACCATTTATGTCCTTCAGTAACTGGACACTGTTTTTGGCCCGGCTGCGAATCTCATTGATGATGGGAAGGGCCTCACCTTGCCGGCCGAGCTCAATCAAAGCCTCTGCTTTCCAAAGCAGGACATCGGAATAGCGAATGAGAATGGTGTTCTTTGAACTGGACATAAAAGGTGTCAGCCTTTCGAAACAGGTACAGTTGGGAGACACATTTTCTTTCAGAGAAGCAAACGGGCCATAAATACCGGGCTGCCGGGACCATGAAATGTCGTACATGATGGTTGGTTCATATTTCCAGGGTTTACCTGGCTGGCCAACGGTGTGGTCGAGGCGAGGATCGATTGTGTTGGTTGACAGATTCAGATCGGCCTGGTTATACGAATCAAGCAATGGCAACCCATTTTCATCTGTCTTATATGCATTTACCAGATTCTGGCTGGGAACATGGAACCCACAACAACCGAACTGGCTGCTCATCGGGTTATTCAGCATGGATGAAAAATCGACATTGCCGGTTGTGGTGCCATCGTCATGCGACCTTTGGATGGCCCAGACAGATTCCGGACCATTTTCATTTTCCCAAAGAAAGGGCTGTGCAAAATCCGGAGCCAGTGAGAATTTTGCGGAAACAATCACCTCGTCAACAAGGGCGATCACCTGATTAAGACGTTCCGGATTGATCGTGGTGACAACGTGCTGATCGTTCTGCTCGTACGCCTGATAAAGTCGGGTTTTCGCCAGATATGCCTTTGCTGTGAATTTATGAGGACGGCCTTTATCCGTCTGGTCAACAGGCAACCCATCGGCGGCTGCGATAAAATCAGTGGCGATCTTTTCCCAGAGCTGTTCGTTTGTAAACTCACGATTTCCTATGGCTTCAATATCGGCTGCCCCGGCATTTTCATCAAACCATGGCATGTATTTGTAGAGAATTTTGAGTTCGAAGAAGAAATGCCCCCTTAAGAATTTCATTTCAGCGATCCGCTGATTCTTAAGTGGATACACAGTTTCATCAATATCATTCAGGCGACGAAGTGCATTGTTGATACGGGAAACCGCAATGTATCCCCTCTCCCATTTCTTATTATTAAGGTCTCCCAGTGTCGAAGGTGCATAGGCACTCATATCGGGTTTGAGTGTCGAGAAGAGCTCCATAGCACTGAAAACGGCTATATCAGCCGGGCCATCTCCACCTTTATACGCATCTCCTGCCCTTAAATCTCCCTGAGGCCAAAGCTGATTCGGCACTGTATAATGATCGTTACCAAGCATAGCATATGCAGCGATCACAACCTTATCAATGTTCTCAGGTGTACTTAAGGTAACATCTGAAATCACCCCCTGTGGTTTTACATCCAGGAACTTATTGCATGACCAGGTCATTGCCAATACGATGAGGACAGCGGCCGAAGAAAATATCCTTTTCATAATTGTATGTTGAATTGGTGATTAAAAAGTGACATTGAGTCCACCGGTAAACACGATGGGAATTGGAAATGCGTAGTTGGGGTTTTCAGGGTCAGGCGCAGTGAACTCCTTGCTCTTCCACAACAAAACGTTTTGCGACTGCACAAACAGACGGAAACTTTTTATCCGGGATTTCTCCATCCACTTGCCGGTAATCTTGTAGCCAAGCTGAACATTTCTCAGCTTCAGGTAAGAGGCGTCTTCGAGAAAATAGGTGGACACCCGGCCTTCATTGTTGTTGTCCAGGATACTGAGTGCCGGAATGGTACTGGAGGTATTGGTTGCAGACCAGGCATCCAGGGTTCTGTCACCCCAGTTGGTGCCGGGCCAGAGACCAGCAAAATCGGTGAAGGTTTTGTATGAATTGTAATACTTGATCCCAGTAACACCCTGAAAGAAAATCGCGAGTGAGAAATTCCCGTATTCAAGACCCAGGTTTAAGCCATACTGAATCGAAGGATCAGTATTACCAATAAATGTCTGGTCATTGTTGTCAATGATGCCATCACCATTCAGGTCTTTATAACGGATCCGTCCGATTCCTTTCCCTGGCTGGGTCGCATGGGCATCAACTTCGGCATGATTCTGAAAAAGACCTTCTGCCTGATAGCCGTAAATCGAGTTGATGGACCGCCCGACCAGCATTTGTCCCGGAAGGTTTATTTTCGCATCATTCGGAACCTGATTGCTGATGGGCGTAGAAATGAAGAGGTTATCCGGTGTATTCACCACCTTGTTCTTCAATGTGGCCCCGTTGACGGAAACATCGTACCCAAGTTTTCCAATGGTATTTTTATAACTCAATACCATTTCGATACCACTGTTCCGAATGGTTCCTCCATTTACAAATTGTCCGCTGGCTTCACCTACTGCTGCGATGAGGGTACGGAAGTACAGGATATCTTTCGTTTCTTTTGTATAGTAGTCGAGAGAGCCGGAAAACTTTTTATAGCTCACATCTACCCCGAAATTGCTTTGAGTTGTTGTTTCCCATATGAGATTGTCGTTTGCCTGTTGCGTTACGATAAAACCGGAAGGCAACTGGCCACCATCCTGACCTGCGATGTCATAAGCCGTTCCCAGGTTTGGCCGGAAATATGGAGGACGGGGATTGTCCCAGACGATGTCTTCTTTACCGTAAACAGCACGATAGGCATTGTAAACAGCAAGTGGATCAATTTCCTGGTTTCCATTTTGTCCGAGACTGTATCTGGCTTTGATATCCAGGTCTTTCGGAACAAGATTTTTCAGAAACCCTTCTTCTGTTATTCTCCAGCCAACCGAAGCCGCCGGGAAATTCCCGAAGCGGTTGTTTTTTCCAAAACGAGAGGAGCCATCCCTTCGTAATGTCAACGATACTAAATACTTCTCTTTGAAATTGTAATTGAGCTTCGCAAAAACGGAAGACATAGCCCAGACGGTTCCTCCTCCTCCATTCAGCATTTCATTTTCTCCGGAACCGAGGTAGGCATAGTTTAAGTCTTCGTTGATATAGTTCTCTCTTGAACCAAAAAAGGACTCCTGCTTATACTTGATCTGCTCGGTGCCAAGCAACACATCCAAAGCGTGATTTTCGTTCTCAACTTTATAATTGGCGGTGTTCGTCCATATCCAGTTACCCTTCAAATCGGTATTGGTGCTGAGTTTGTTATCCGGATCAGAAAGAAAACCGGAGGTGTACTTCTTGAAAATCGTTCTGGAGTAGTACATCGCATAGTCCACACCAAAACTGGAACGGATTGTCAAATTCTTAACAGGCTTGATGTCAACATAGACATTGCCAAAAGGCCGGACATACTGGTAGTAATTCTGCTTATTATCTTCAATCAGACGCACTGGATTCTGGCGGTCTGTCATACCACTCACAGGTCCTCCCCATCCGCCTTTCTCCGTATAAACCGGAACGATCGGATGCATGGTAAGTGAACTTGACAACACATCCCCGGCATTTACGAGGGATTCTTTCTGATAGGTGATCTGGAAGTTTTCGCCAACCGTAATCAGTCCATCCAGAAACTTATAATCGCTGTTGATGCGGGTATTAAACCGTTTGAAATTGGTTTCCTTTATGATGCCGTCATGGTCGTAATAGCCAAGAGAGAAGACCATATTCCCATTATCACTTCCCTTCGAAAGAGTCAGGCTGTAGTTGCGCAGGATTGAGTTTTGCGAAACTTCGTCGAACCAACGGGTATTGGCCGGAAGCATTGTGCGCTGGGCATCAATATAGCCTCCGAAACCAGGGTTGCCAATGGTCATATTACCTAAGATCGGATTGGCAAAATCGCCGTTCCATTGGTACTGATAAATTGGACTGACCGGACTGAGTTTCGAATTGACGGACGCTTTGAAAAAGACCATACCGCGTTCCTCCGTATTGAGAGGAGACAACTTCGAGGCATACTTCTGATACGAAAAGCTGGTGCTGAAATCGATTTTCATTTCCTTGCCCTTGCCTTTTTTCGTCGTAATCACAATGACACCATTGGCGGCACGGGCACCGTAAATGCTGGCCGAAGCGGCATCTTTCAATACCTGAAACGATTCAATATCAGCCGAATTGAGCTCATGCATGCCCGACTTTGTCGGAATACCATCGATGATGTACAGCGGATCGTTGTTATTCAGCGTACCGTTTCCGCGGATACGGACAGTTGCGCCAGAACCCGGAGATCCATCCGTCGTCACAAATACACCCGCGATACGGCCCTGCAGGTTTTTTACAATGTTACCTGGTGGTAGATCTTTGGTTTTGGAGAGATCTGCGACAGAAACGGCTCCTGTCAAATCCGCCTTTTTCTCCGTGGTGTAACCGGTTACAATGACTTCATCGAGGTCTTTACCGGGTTTCAATTCAACCGAAATCGAGGATTGACCGGCAATGGAAACCGTCATTTTATCATACCCGACATACGAAACGACAACAAAGCCTGCTGTGTCCGGAACGGTCAGCGTAAAGGCGCCCCGCACATCTGTAACCGCTCCTACATTTGTACCAGCCACCTGAACAGCGGCTCCGATTAAATATTCTTTGCTGTCAGCATCTGATACAGTTCCGGTGATAACCCGTTGGGCAATTGCCATTTGAGAGCTTACCAGCAGGCAAAACAGAATTTTTAAAGCTAATTTCATGATTGGTCTTTTGGTGATAAGAAAATTGGTTTCAGAATTTGGCTGTGTGTGTGGACATCGGTTTTAACTTATAAACAGTTCCTTTTTTCAGGTTTGCCTTACCATCCGAAAAGAGTTTGATCTGGTTGAACTCCTGTGTCGGAAAAAAGATATCCGTGAGTTGAATTGAACCGTCGTCCGCAAATAATTCCATGGATGCTGCATCAAAAAACAGGTGCATTTTCACTGTCTGTTCTTTCGAAATTCTTGGAGCGTAGGTAACTCTGGAAAATTTCGGATCGAAATCAACCTTACCTGATTTTGTACGGTC
>DAIOVD010000175.1:5280-8537 GCA_036759185.1 Catalimonadaceae bacterium
CCCGGATTCGGCAACACCGGATTGGCATTGAACTTCGACCAGGTTCTGCCTTTATCATTGCTGTAAGCGATGCCCTGCGATTGATAGCTGCTGCTTCCGGATTTTTCCCCTTTCATATCGTGGTACGTAAACATGGCCACAACCGGAGGTGTTTTTCCATCTCCAAAACCAGAGGTGTTTTTCCAATCCACGACCGCACTTCCGGAGAAAATGTAACCCAGAGAATCAGGGAAAATGGCGATTGGGAGATGTTCCCAGTTTACCAGATCTTTACTCACTGCGTGTCCCCAGTGCATTGGGCCCCAGATGGTACTATCCGGAAAATGCTGGTAAAAAAGATGGTACTCACCTTCCAGAAAGAACATGCCGTTCGGATCGTTCATCCAACCTTTTTGTGGCGTGAAATGAACCTGCGGACGATGGAGTTCGGCCGATAAGTTTGAATTGGCAATCTCAGACTTCTGCTTACCATTGGTGGTGCAGAACATCCAGAAAAAACTTGCCAGACAAAGCAGTATGGCGATAAATACATATTTGTTACCCATGATAGACCGCACTGTGGGGAATGAAATTTTGAATTTCGTTTTGGGTGATTTCGGGCATACCTCCTGCTTTTGTTGCGGCTAAGGCTCCCATTCCACAGGCAAATTCCAGGGAATCGGAAACTGAAAATCCATTGAGCGTTTTCACCATAAACGCCGCAAGGAAAGCATCGCCCGCCCCGATCGTGTCTTTTACTTTGATTGAAAACCCAGGATGGCTGTGGTATCCCTCTTCGGTGAGACAAACGGCCCCCTTTCGGCCTTTTGTGAGGATGAGCGTGTCAATTCTGTATTTTGTTCGTACAAACTCTGCCTGTTCCAATTCGTCCCCTTCAATCCCTATCCAGGCAGCAATGATCTCCAGCTCTTCGTCGTTTAGTTTTAAAACATCTGCTTTCAGTAACAACTCTTCGACTAATTCTACATCATAAAAGGGTGTTCTGAGATTGACATCAAATACCTTCAGTTTCGCTGACTCAATAAGTTTGAGCAGTGTATTTTTTGATTCAGTGTTGCGGCAGGCCAAACTTCCAAAAACAAAGGCATCTGCCTGGCTTACTAAACTTACGGCTTCTTCCGTAATGTTGATATAGTCCCAGGCAACCGGCTGTACAATTTCGTATGTGGCTGATCCCTTTTCATTCAATGTTACTTGTACGATACCAGTTTGTTGTACAGGATCCGTTTGAATATAGCCAGTATCCAGCCCTTTCCCATTGAGAAAACCAATGAGTTCCCGGCCAGATTCATCATCACCCGCACGACTGATCATGGTTGTGGTCAATCCCATATTATTGGCATGATAGGCGACGTTCATTGGAGCGCCCCCTGCTATTTTACCTGTTGGCAGAACATCCCACAGGATTTCGCCGAAGCAGACCAGATTTGGATGATTCATCAGCTAAAAATTATTTGATTAAAAGTTCCTTTTCTACAACCGGGATGTTTTGGCGGACAGAGCCATCCATTTGTTTTTCTATATCTTCCAGTGAAACGCCTTTGGTTTCTGGCATCATTTTCCAGACAAACAGGAGTTGAAGAACCATCATCCCGGCAAAAAATGAGAAGCAGGCGGCCTGTCCGAATTGGCTGGCAAACCAGGGGAAATTACCCGCAATCACCGCGGCAAAAACCCAGTGTGTGCTGCTTCCCCATGAGTTGCCCCATGACCGAACCTGATTCGGGAAAATCTCGGAAATGAAAACCCAGATCACCGAACCCTGACCAATGGCGTGTGCAGCAATGAAAACAAAAAGCAAAACGGGAACCATTATGCCCTCGGCAGCTGTGCCTGAATAAAATGCCCAGGCAACCCCACCGAGTGAAATAATATAGCCAACCGAACCGACATACATCAGGAACCGGCGACCCATTCTATCAATCAATGCAAGCCCCAGCATGGTGAAAAGAAGATTGATCACCCCAATGCCTACGGATGAAAGTAAGGCGGACTCGTTTCCCATACCGGCATCTTCAAAAATCCGGGGGGCATAATAAATCACCGCGTTAATTCCGGAAACCTGATTGAAGAAGGCAAACAGAAAAGCCAATAGGATTGGCAGACTAAATTTTCCTGAGAAAAACTCTTTCAGGCTACCGGATTCTTTCTGACTCTGGGCTGATTGAATGGAGGCGATTGCCGCCTCCGCTGTTTCCGGGTTGATGATATTGAGTGTCCGCCGGGCTAGTTCCACATTCCCTGTTTTCAGAATGACCCATCTGGGACTTTCGGGAATCAACAAAATGAGGCCAACAAACAACAGAGAAGGAAGAGCCACCACTCCAAGCATCCAACGCCAGGCCCCCTCATCTGCCGAACCAATCAACCAATTAGATAAGTATGCCACCAGAATACCAAATACGATGTTGAACTGGAACATCGCCGTGAGTTGACCACGTTTTTCGGTCGGTGCAATTTCAGTTATATACATGGGTGCCACCACTGAGGAAGCTCCGATGCTTAGGCCGCCGATAAAGCGGAAGAACATTAATGTGTAAACATCCGGAGATAGTGCTGAACCTACGGCGGAGAAAAGATAAAGAACGGCAATCCAGAAAAGGGTTTGTTTCCGCCCGATTTTCTCAGCTGGAATGCCCCCAAATATCGCACCGATGATGGTACCATAAAGAGCAACCGCCACCATTTGCCCGGTGATCGCATCTGAGAGGTCCCAGAGTTTTTGTATGGTTCGCTCGCAACCCGAGATTACGGCTGTGTCGAGTCCGAAAAGGAACCCGCCCAGAGCAACGATTACGGACCAGAAAAATACCTTCCGATGATTCAATGAAAATATAGGTTTGGTTTTACAATTTGGTGATTCAAACCTACCGCCAACACTGCCTCTCCTGCTTTAAGATCATCCCTAAATCCTCTAAATTTGTTGCGATTCATTAAGTTATTGATTCGCAAAACCTTACAATTCAAATTCAAAACCAATCTTTGATTTTGTTGCACCGGATTTGTGGTTTTGTTGCAGAAAAATACGAGTAATGGAGTGGCATATTTCTGTTTCACAATTGAGGCCAACAATCAGATTTCGGAAATCCATGAATACTCAAATTCTGAAAATCCAGATGAGTACAAAATGGGAAGGCTTCATTCATAACCCCGGATCAATCGCCTAACTTCAGACCAGGACATTGTCGAAGATCGATCGCCTATCACTCCCTGAATTTTGGAAGCTATATGAAGCAGTTGCCTATCGTAATGCCCAG
>DAIOVD010000176.1:0-8506 GCA_036759185.1 Catalimonadaceae bacterium
ATTGTATGGATAAGGTCCGGAAGGCAATGGTGCTTTCCGCAGGAGGAATTGACGCCCTTCGCCTTCAGGAATCCGAAGCACAGGAACTCACCAATCTGGGCAAAATTTTCTCACTTCCTCTCATTGGACTTCTGATGGAGCAACTTGAAACTGCGTTTTACCACATAGATCGGAATGCATCGGCCAGAATGGTATTTTTTGATACCAGTATGATCATGGCCAATGGTTACCGGACACTCCGAAAAAATCAATGACGACAAAATCTGACAAATCATTCGCCGTCATTTTTGACATGGACGGTGTGATCATCAACAACAACGACTGGCATCTCAAATCCTGGATCATTTTTGCCGAGCGACTTGGAATGCCACTGATGCCGGAAGAATTCCATGAACGTGTTTTCGGTAAAACCAATGAGCAGATTCTGGCTCTCGCTTTTCCCGATGCAAGTGATGCGCAGTTACTGGCCTGGGCATTGGAAAAAGAAGCATTATACCGTGAACTGTATGCGCCCGATTTTGCTTTGGCCGATGGGTTGTATTCGTTTCTCGAAACCCTGAAATCAAATAATATTCCGGTTGCTGTTGCCAGTAATGCTCCGCTTATCAATGTGGATTTTGCACTTGATATGGGTAAAATCCGGCATTTCTTTGATGTCATTATGTATGCCGGTTTGGTTCCGAATCCAAAACCAGCTCCCGATATTTACCTCAAATCGGCAGAATTGCTGGGGTTTCGTCCGGAAGATTGCTTTGTGGTGGAAGATTCCCCGACCGGACTTCAGGCGGCTGTCGCAGCAGGGTGCAATCCGATTGCCATTACCTCGACATTCAAAACAGGGAATCTCTTGCCTTATACATCATTTATTGTCGATCACTTCGACGAACTTCAGCAGCGTCTATTCGCATAATCAGGACGGTATCGGATCCGGTTTAAACACAAAACCTCATGAAATTCATTCAATACAACATCTCGGATTCGATCAAAAAAAGCCTGGCTGAACAGGGTTTCGTCAAACCAACCGATATTCAATACCGGGCCATTCCGTCAATTCTGAAAGGTGAAGATGTGATGGCCATTGCCCAGACCGGAACAGGTAAAACCGGAGCATTCGCTATTCCTCTGGTTCATAAACTTCTGGTGAGTCACGAGATTCTGGAAAGAGGACAGGTTCGTTGCCTTGTGATGGTGCCGACCCGTGAACTGGCAGTCCAGATCACAGGTGTTTTTGAGAAACTGGCAACCTACACGCCACTCCGGATTGTAAGTACGTTCGGTGGTGTGGACCAAAAACCACAGACTGACCAGTTGCTTCGGGGTGCCGATGTGTTGATTTCAACACCCGGCCGGATGTTCGATCTCCGAAGTCAGGGATTTCTGGATTTGTCAATGGTTGAAGTTCTTGTTTTGGACGAAGCCGATCTGATGCTGGCCATGGGCTTTATCCGTGACATCCGAGATGTTCTCCGCCATATTCCAAGGCGACACCAAACCTTGTTTTTCTCGGCCACGATCAATGAAGAAATCAAGGATCTGGCCTATTCCATTGTTCGGAATCCGATCCGGATTCAGATTTCTCCAAAGGACAGAGTCTCGAAAAATGTGGACCATCAGGTGGCATTTATTGAAATGGATGACAAGCGGTACTTTCTGGAGCGGATGATCAAACAAAATCCGGATCAGCGTTTTCTGGTGTTTGTAAGAACCAAAGTGAGGGCTGAAAGAGTGTTTGCTGCGATGAAAAGAGTGGGCATCGATTCACTGACTATGCATGGCGACAAAGCACAGGAAGACAGGCTGGATGTGATGGAAAAGTTCCGTTCTTCGCAGGTGCGTGTTCTTATAGCCACGGATGTGAGTGCCCGTGGAATTGATATTCCGGGCGTCCAGTATGTGGTGAACTACGATCTTCCGGACGAAGCAGAAAACTATGTGCACCGAGTCGGACGTACGGGACGTGGAATGGAAAAAGGGATTGCCGTTTCCTTTTGTTCACCAGAGGAGAAAAAGACACTGGATGAGATTCAGACGTTTTTGGGAAAACCTGTTCAGGAACTCACCATCGACAAAGAATTGTACGAAATGACCCTGGCGATGACCGAAGAACCCAATACAAACTGGCGCAAACTCATCGCCGATGCCGAAGCGGAAATGAGCAAAAAGCGAAAGAAAAAAGGGAAAAAATAAGTGAATTGGCGAACAAGCATTGTTTCCGGATAAGGAAAACTCGGAGAGTGTTGGTGTATAGTTAAAATTGATGATTATCAATTTCTGACCTGTTCGGTATCATTTTTTCATTTAGGTTTGCAATATGCTGTGAACGAAAGTCCGGCTTTGAATTGAGTTTAAATGCCTGATTCAGAAGGATGCCGTCATTGGATTTACAGTATCGGTCGTTGGGCTTTGGCCCCGATTCCGTTTTGCTTCACCGGCAACCTGATAACCATGTACCATAAGAGCGTCAGTCTGTTTTTTCGATTTTTCTTCCTGATTATTCTGATCCGGATGTGCAGTTTCAATGAATTGAAGGCACAGACTCTGGATCTGACACCCAGAGAACGTGATCAGCTCAAAAGTCAGTCGATTGCCCTGGTGAAGGAATTCGAACAGTTGCTCAACGTTCTTTCTCATAAGGCAACCACCAGTTCGGATGCGCAGGACATCGTGATTCTGGCCACAGCCGATAATCAAACGAGAATTTTTGCGGATCCAAAGGTTGTACTTGAAGATGACCTGTATTCCATCCATGCCGATTCTGTGGAGCCGAAAGATGTGTCGGTTCAGAAATATCTGAACGACTGGGATCTGTTTTACACAAAGGGTTTTGATGAAACCGTCAGCTTCAGCGACCTGCGAATCAGTGATTTCGCCTTTAAAGGCTACCTGTATCTGAAAGTCTACTATGTGTCGCAGTTCAAAAACAAGCACAAGTATTTTGATAAAAACTACGTCACCAAGCGACGGGTCGCCACGATCCGGTTCGATAAGAAAAATGGAAAATACGTAGGCTACATCAACGGGATATCGTTTTTTCGATCGAAAAGAGCCACAGGAAGCGGAACTGTACTGGCTTCAGCCGAAGATGAATTCAAGCCTTTTGTGAAGGAAATCAAAATGAAGCTGAACCACTTCACCGATTCCACCATCACCGAAAGTCAGATTGCATTGCAGAAGAAAAGCGATTCTCTGTATGCCGAAGCGGTGAAATCGCAAATGCAGAAAACAGAGGAAGAGCAACGACGGGATCTGTTTTACTCCAGAGCCATTAGCAAAGGTGATTCGATGGTAGCGGCCAAAGATTTTGCTTCTGCCATCGAAGCCTATACCGAAGCCAGGGCTTTCAAACCGCTGGAAACCTATCCGCGTACCAAGATCAATGAACTCACCCGTATGCTGGCAGGTGGAATGAACAACAATCCCCGTCAAATGTTCACCCGCCAGATGAGTGAAGGTGATGCCCTTTTCCGGCAACGGGATTATGAATCTGCCCGTCAGGCATATCAATCGGCCTACATTATTTTACCCGACAATCCGGAAGTGATCCAGAAATTCTACCAGACGGATAAAATCATCCGGAACAAGGCAGATATCCGCCGGAAATACATGGCGGGTAACTTTAAACTGGCTCTAAAAGACTACACCCAAATCATCTCCGAAGACAAAACCAATCCGGATTATTTTTATGAGAGGGCCCGCTGTTATCAGGCTTTGGGTGAAGATAAGAAGGCCATGGCCGATCTCAATTCTGCCATTGCTCTGGATGCAGTGTTTGCTGAAGCACTTAAAATGCGGGCTTCGGCGTTCCGGAAGGAAAATGATTTAGCCAAAGCCATTGCTGATTACAACACTTTAATTCAGGTGAATCCGAATCTGGCGGAATACCATCAGCAAAAAGGCTTTCTCCTGGCCCAAAGCAAAGAATACGACAAAGCCATAGATGAATTCAATCAGGCTTTGAAACTCGATCCGAAAGACGTGCAGTCGGCCACAGCCAAAGCAAATGCGCAGAGAAAAAGTTCGAAACTGGATGAAGCACTTGTTTCCGCTGACGCTGCACTTGCCATCAATCCGGTTTTTAGCTCCGCTCTTTTTATGAAAGGAATGGTTCTGATGCAGAAAGGATATGAAAGCAAGGCAGGTGTGGAATTTGCGAAGGCTTATAAGCTGGGACTAAATGTGGATGAAGCAAAAGAACTGGATAAATACCACGACGATTACCTCAATCTGGCTAGAACCAATGCCAAAAACAATCAGCAGGCAGAAGCCATTAAGTTTGTTCAGAAAGCCCTCCTGGTGAAACCAGTTTCGGTGGATGCCCTTTATTTTCTGGCTGTTCAGGAGGCTGCCATTGGAAAATCGGCCGATGCCATCCGGGACCTCGATCAGTGTATCTCACTGAAAGAGAACTTTGTTCCGGCCTACGTGAAAAAAGGACAGATCCTCAGCGGGAAAAAGGATTACCGGACGGCACTGCCTTTGCTTCATACTGCGTTTCATCTGGACAACCGCAATCTGGATGCCTGTCGTGGACTGGGCGATGCATTCGTAGCCCAGAGTCAGTTTGATTCGGCCCTGGTCTGGTTCAATACGGCTTTCCTGATCAAATCAGCGGACCCGGTGACCCTGGTGAAAAGAGCCCTCTGCCACTACAGCATGGAGAACTACCATAAAGCGTTGCTGGATGTGGAAAATGCCATTCGGGAGGACAACAAACTGGCCGATGCTCATTTTTATAAGGGCAAAATCAACAGAGCTCTCAAGCAAGGTTTCAATGCGATCGACAACTACAATGAGGCAGCCCGGCTTGGGTACAACAAGTACGATTGCCTGGTTGAAACCGGTCTTACTTATGCCTCCATGAGCAATCACAAACAAGCCATCAAAGCATTTGGAGATGCCATTGTCCTACAACCCGGCCAATCAGATGCATATGCACTCCGGGCAGCCAGTTACAAGGAAAGAGACGATTTTACGAATGCCCGGTCTGATTATGAGTCTGCCATCCGCATCGATTCTTTGGGTCCGAATCCGGATTGTTTATCAGAGTTGGGGTTCATTCATATTCGCTCGGCAAATTTCACCGAAGCCCAGCCTCGTTTCGAAAAAGCACTGACCATCGATCCAAACCATCCGGGGGCAGGTTATGGACTGGGTGTGGTCTTTTATAATCAAGGGAAAAAGGAAGCTGCTCTGCAGAGTTTTGAGAGGGCTTTTCAAACAGGAAAACTGGAATTCAGTCAGATAAAAAAGGATATCTGGATGAAAGAAATCCTCAAAGACCCCGAATTTGTCAAGCTGAAAGACGCCGGCTTGAAGTGATTTTTATCCAAAATCTTTCAGAGATGAGGTTGAATTCATCATTGTCAAGATCAACAGTTGCCCGTTTTTGGGTCATGATTCCTGTTTTGTCATAGTTAATATTGATGATTTATGAAGGCTGAATATTGGAATTTCTGATATTTATCATAGCCTTGCATCTTTCAACTAAAGAAACACGTATGCGAAACCAATACATCTGGCCGGGCCGAAAGTCCTGGTTATTGTGTCCCGCAATTGTGCTTTTTTGTCTCACAGGTTTTCAAAAGAAAGCCCAGGCACAGGAAACACAGATTCGGGGCTTTGTGCATTTTGATGCTGCCTTGCGAGATGATAAAGTGAATTTTACCCTCGGTGAGCAGGATCTTTTTATCACATCTCAACTGTCAGACCGGATTTCGTTCCTGGGTGAAACGGTTTTCAAGTATTCGGCATCATCACCAACCAAGTTTGATATTTCCATCGAACGGATTGTGATGAAGTACAATTACTACCGCAACCACAACGTCCTTTTCGGGAAACACCACACACCAGTGAATTTCTGGAATGATACATACCACCATGGCCGGGTTTTCTTTCCCACCATTTTTCGCCCCATGATGTTCGATCAGGGGATTATCCCTTTGCACACCACTGGTATTCGTTTGCAAGGACAAAACCTCGGTGATATGCGGTTTGGCTATGATATTCTGGTAGGGAATGGTGTAGCTTCCGATGATCTTACGGACAACAATTCAAGCAAATCCTTTATGGCAGGATTCAGTTTCAGGCCTGCCGATAAACTAAAGTTGGGAGCGTCTTATTATTATGATGAAATTCCAAAAGGAGCCACACTTCATCATACATCTCTAAAGTCGAGAAAGAATGTGACTCAGCAGTTGATCTCCGGTTCCCTTTCTTATTTCGATAACAACTTTGAATATCTGATCGAGAGCACCATGTCGATCAATAAAAACGATTCAACAGGTTCGCCCATCAGTTATGCCAGTTATGGATATTTTGGTTACCGGTATAAGAAATTTGTACCGTACGTTAAAGGTGAGTACCTGGATATGAACGCCAAAGAGGTGTATTTCTCCAATCATCCTCAGATCAACTATCTCGTTGGTTTGCGCTATGAAGTGAACTATCTTACCGTCCTGAAACTGGAATATGCCCACACTGAAACGCATGCTTCCGGTTCTGCGCCCAAGGTGAAGTACAATTCGGTTAATTTTCAATTTGCCATCGGCTTTTAATGCATCAGGATATGAAGAAGTTACAATACCTCACCACCCTCCTGGTTCTGTTTGTCAGTATGCTCACAATGAGCTTTAAGGATGACGACGTGGCTCTTGCCGTTGTGGCAAATGAAAAAGGTGCACCCGCTGCACTGACAATGAAGTTTTTAAAGTCTGTTGTTCAGGGCGATAAACAACGCTGGCCCGACGGAACGAAAATCTCTCTGGCGTTTTTGAAAACCAATACACCCGTTGGCAATGCAACCGCTAAAAAACTGATGGGCATGAACGGTGACCAGTTCAATAAATACTGGCTCGCTCTTGTGTTTCAGGGTAAAGCAAATGCCCCGGCGTTTTTTAATACCACACAGGAACTCGAAGCCTATGTGTCAACGACTCCGGGAGCCGTTGGAATAATTGACGGAAACCAGAGTACAAAACTGCGCAGTATTTCGGTCGACGATAAGAAGTCGTTCTAAACAAAGGCAACCGATATGATCAAAACAGCGGCCTGTTTGCTGGGGGGAATACTCCTAAAAGCAGACAGGCCGCTTTGTTATATCTAGATGTGATCTTCCCACCAGCCCGGACAATTCTGTGTTGAATCCGACGAGAAAATCTGACCCGGTGCCGGTTGAATTTCAGCAATTCCAGATTGTTTGGCTGCGGCCGTAAATCGTTGAATCGGTTCCTTCCATGTGTGCAGTGACAGACTGAATCCGGCCCAGTGCTCTGCCATTATTTTTGAAACCTTCGCGTCAATCGCGGCCTGCACGCTTTCTTCCGGATACATGTGGATCTGGTGCCAGTGCTCATTGTACTGTCCGCATTCCATGATGCCGAGATCAAAAGGACCGAGCCTTTCGCCGATTTCTTTGAAGTGCTGTCCGTAACCACCATCGCCGGAGATGTAGAGATTTTCGGATTCTGTTTTGAAAACCCAGCCTCCCCAAAGCGATTTGGCTCTGTCTGAAAGGCCCCGTCCTGAAAAATGACGGCTTGGTGTGAACGTAATCCGGATGCCTTCATAATCGAGGAGGTCCCACCAATCAAACTCGGTAATCTGCTCCGGTTTCACGCCCCAGTGAATCAAATGACGGCCCACGCCCAATGCCACAAGGTACTGGGTTGTTTTCGGAAGGAGTCGTTTCAAACTGTCCAGATCGATGTGGTCGTAGTGATCATGGCTGAACAGCACGGCATCGATGGAAGGAAACTGATCGATCAGATCGAGTGTGTTTTCTGAAAAGCGTTTGGTGGCGAAGGGTGCGATGGGCGAGGCATTGGGCCCCAGCATTGGATCAATCAGCAGCGTTTTGTTGTGAATCCGCACCAGAAGGGCAGAATGTCCGTACCAGATAAACTTCGCTTTTTCAGACGGAGCCAGAAATGCTTCCTTGTCAAAAGGCAGAACAGGCAAAGGCGATTTGGGTTCCCGTCCTTCCCTCTGGCACAATTGTTTATAGAGCAGTTTGGGGATATTCTGAAACGATAGGTTCATGGTCGTCACTTCCAGATTCACAAATTTGGAGCCGTCCCAGTTTTGTGACTTTGCGTACCGCTCCTTCAAAGCCTTCGTGACTTTCCCGCCAAATTGTTTCATGAATGATTGTCGTAGTTTTTAATTTAATGAAGATAAAAGTTGGTTCTTGTTGTTTCTCATTTCAGTCTTTCAAGACCAATTATTTGATTATATAATATGAAATGAGCGTTGGCCCGTCCATCCAGCGAGGTGCGGGTTGGATAGTGCGAAGGAGCTTTGGATGGACTAGCGTTTTTTGGTTCTTTTTGAGGCAATGTCAAAAAGAACTGGTTGTTGATCAAAAGAAAGTAGTTCAAGCCAAATACTTATTTTAGGATAGTACGAATTATTACTTCTTTTCCAGTGGCGATTTTAATGCCAGAATTTCTTTTTCCCGTTTTCTGACAAATTCAATCAGCAGCGGCATCCCACCTTCTGTCATGCCATG
>DAIOVD010000177.1:0-8506 GCA_036759185.1 Catalimonadaceae bacterium
CATATCAAAAATGAAAATCTCTCCTCCCTTCCCCATTGCCCCAGCCTCCAGAACCAACTGGCACGCTTCAGGTATGGTCATAAAAAACCGGGTAATGTCCGGATCCGTTACGGTAATCGGTCCACCTGCTTCAATCTGCTTTTGAAACCGGGGAATGACGGAGCCGTTGGACCCCAAAACATTTCCAAATCGAGTCGTGATAAATCGGGTGATCTCGCCTTTTTCTTTCAGGTGGTTGTTTAGCGATTGTGTGTAGATTTCTGCTACCCGCTTGCTGCAACCCATCACATTGGTTGGATTCACGGCTTTGTCGGTGCTGATCATGACAAAACGCTCAGCCTTGAACCGGACTGCCATATCGGCGATGGTTTTCGTTCCCAGAATATTCACTCTCACTGCTTCATAAGGCATGTGCTCCATTACGGGTACATGTTTAAAAGCGGCTGCATGGTACACAATTTCAGGCTGGAATTCTTTGAATACCCGCTCCATCCGATTGGGGTTACTTACGTCTCCTACAAAAATACTGAGGTTCTGAAAGTTGAATTTCTCTTCAATTTCAAGTCCAAGTTCGACCAAAGGTGATTCTGCCACATCCACCAGAACAAGACGACTGGGATGGTACGAAATAAGCTGCCTGACAATTTCAGAACCAATTGAACCAGCTGCTCCGGTAATGAGGACTACTTTATCGGCTATCTGAAACTCCAGATACTTGTTATCCAGAACAATCGGTTCCCGATCCAGAACATCTTCAATATTAAATTTCTTCAACTGCTGAACATTCAGCTCTCCTTTCAGCCACTTCTTTACAGGTGGTGTGTAGAGCATTTTAATGTTTGCTTCAAGACAGGCATCTACGAAACGCTGTTTCCGAGACGGCTCGATATTCTGAATAGACAGGATGATGGTATCAATGTCGAATTGCTGCACCATCTTTTTAAAATCTTTCTGTGCATGAAAAATCCGCTTTCCTTCCAGCGATTTGCCAACCACGAGCGGATTGTCATCAAGCCAGGTGACCACGTTGAGTTTACTCAGCTTGTCATCTTCCACTGCTTTCTTCACAAAAAGACCGGATTGCCCAGCCCCAAAAATGGCAGCATTCTTTTTCGGACCCTGCACATTGTTCTTCGACGACTTGATCTCCTCACTGATGATTTTCAGTCCGATCCGGTAACCAACGAGCACAAAACATGTCAGCACATAGTCGATGAGAATAATGGACAGAGGATAAAAGAAAAGAAACTTATCCCCCACCTCCAGCATCCTGAGGGTAAGATAGATTGAAATGAAAAATAAGGAAGACAGCGTGACAGCTCTGAGCACAATCTTAATATCCTGTTCGCCGGTATACTTGATCAGTCCGGCATAGGTTTTCAGGAAATAAAAGGGAATCAGGCGTACCAGCAGAACATAGGCAGATGTATAAATAAACGAATCATGAACATGAGGAGGAACATTGAAGTTGAAACGGAGGACATAGGCTGCAACCAATGAAAACAAAACCACAATCAGGTCGAGACTCAAGATCAAAAATCTTGATAACAAAGCCTGTGTGATGAATTTTCTAATCCTCATATCCTCCCGATCCGTTTATGGGGCAAAGGTAAAAATTAGCTGAGATTAGAAACATAATATCTCAAACCAAATGTGAAGCAAATGGTTACAGATTTTAAATTTCTACTATAACCAACCCTGAATCAGAACATGCTGGTTCAGGCACTTACTGCCAAATCTTCCAGACGAACCGGTGAATGAGTCTTCAATGATTCCAGTGCCCCAAAAGCAGCCAGATGCGTATTTTTCACAGAAGCCCAGGTAAACAAAGGTGTACCTCCCTTTTCATTCAATGCCACCACCTGACGGAACATCTCTTCATGGCCTTTGTCCAGCTTGCCCTTCATGCTACTGAAGCCTTTTGTATCAAACCCTTCCAATTGACGGAAGTTGTCAAGAATGAGTGTTTTGCCTCCAAAATAAACTTCCACACGCTCCTTGCTGTAGGCTTTGGATCCATTGGAAAAATAATTGATTACACCCAACGAACCGTTTTTGTACCGGATATGAATGGAGGCAATGTCGGTTTTCTGATCCGGATTCAAACCTACCGAAGACATGAAAACTGTATCAACTTCTGAACCTGTGAAATAGGAAATAAGATCGATAAAATGACAGGCCTCTCCCAAAATCCGGCCACCGCCCTGATGGAGATCATGCACCCAACTTTCCGGCGGAATGAATCCTGCATTCATTGTAGCAATCACCGAAATGGTGCCCGGATCAGATCCCAGAATCTCCTTTATCTTTTTTGAAAACGGAGAAAACCGGCGATTAAAACCAACTGAAACTGATTTTCCGCTTTTCTGAAGTTCCCGTTCAATTTCGAAAATATCCTGAAGACGGATTGCCAAAGGTTTTTCAACAAACACATCCTTTCCTTCCTGCAATGCCGAAATCGTCATAGGTGCATGCTGATGGTGTCTTGTAGTAATGACCACCATTCCTACCTGATCCGACGAAATCACATCTTTGTAATTAGAAGTGGACTGAACCACATCATATTTTCTCGCCAGAAAAGTGCCACTGACACCAGAATTACTGGCAATCATTCTCAGACTGGCACCTGCCTTTTTCAAAGCCGGCAGCATTGTCATTTTCGTGTAGTTTCCCGCACCAATGATTCCCAGCCCAGGTTTCGCGGAAACGTTCTGGTTTTTAACGGAAACGACATTGGAATAGGAGGAGTTTTCTGAATATACCAGAAGACTTGCAATCGTCTTTCTGGAATTCATATTGCTGTAAATCCTGCTGTATTCATCAACCGGAATCCGTTCGGAAATAAGCGGCTGAACATTGAGCTGGGATCGGGAGATGGCGTTCAGAACGGCTTCGAAATTCCGCTTTTCCGTCCAGCGTACAAACGGCAGAGGATAATCCTGCCCGTTGTTTTCGTATTGTTCGTCGTACCGTCCTGGTCCATAGGAACAGGAAACCTGAAACATCAGTTCTTTTTCATAAAACTCGGAACGGTTCAGTTCCAGGCCGGTTACTCCAACCAGGATGATGCGCCCCCGTTTGCGTGACATACGGGCAGCCTGACTTACCAGACTGGAATCCTTTGTTGAGGCTGTCAGAACAACCCCATCTGCACCAGCACCGCCAGTAAGATCCGACACAACCCGCACAGGATCAGTACCTGAACTGATCTGGATGGCATCAATTCCCTTTTCTTTAGCCAGCTGAACTTTGTCAGGATCCAGGTCGAAACCTATTACCCGGCAGCCATTGGCGTGGAGCATTTCAGCAGTTAGCAAACCGATCAATCCCAGGCCACTTACAACAATGGTCTCTCCAAATGTTGGGTTCAGGAGACGGATTCCCTGCAATCCAATAGAACCGATTACGGTGAAACAGGCCTCATCATCAGAGACATTGGCCGGGATTGCTGCCGCTAGGTTAACCGGAACACACACAAATTCAGCATGAGGACCATTGCTGGCTACCCGGTCACCAACTTTAAAACCAGATACTCCATCACCAACTTCAACAACACGGCCCACATTGCAGTACCCCAGCGGAATGGGTTGTTCCAGCTTACTGAAAACAGCTTCGATGGTTGGCATAAGGCCATCGGTTTTCACCTTATCCAAAACCATTTTCACCCTCTCGGGCTGTTGTCTGGCTTTTGAAATCAGATTGGATTTGCCGAATTCAACCAGCATTTTTTCAGTTCCAATGGAAACCAGACTGCGGGTGGTTTGCACCAGAATGTGCCCTTTTCTCACCAGAGGAGCCGGGACGGTTTCAAGTATCGTTTCTCCTGTCTTAAACGACTGAATGATTTGTTTCAAAATTTTCTCTCAATTGGACTGCAAATATGCCGATTCCCGACGGGAGAGTCGTGGTTTTATCCATGATTTTCGATTGTCTTTGAAGAATCAGGGGCTTTAGAAGATTTGCAGAACTGGAAGTTACCCTCTCCTGTTAAGCCAAAAAGCGTATGATTACGAGACCGTTGACTTCGATTTTTTGCGGCCAAACCATTCAGCAATTGAATTCCGAAGATCCTGCGCTACAAAAGGTTTCGAAATGAATCCTTCAATCTGATGCGCTGCCAGTTTATCCCGGATTTCATAATAACCGGAGGCCGTCATCGCAAGGACAGGTGTTTTATGATTTAGAGCCTGAGAACGGATGATCCGGACTGTTTCAAACCCATCTCTGTCAGGAAGGTGTAAATCCATGAGAATCAAATCATACTCTTTACGGGACGCCAACGTAACGGCTTCGTCTGAATTATTGGCCGTATCGAACTGAACTTTCCACTTATGGAGAAATCGTTCTGCCACGATCCGGTTGAAGTCCACATCTTCCACAAACAATAGATTGTATTTTGAGAAGTCGACTTTGTCGCCGGAATCCTGGAATTCTGTCTCATCGAGAAAAGAGACATTGGTTTCCATCAGATGGATGCCAAACGAAAAGCAGGAACCCACATTGGGTTTACTTTCGAGTTCAATCCGGGAATTCATCAGATGCAGCAGATTTTTAGTGATGGTCAATCCTAATCCGGAGCCACCAAATTTCCGGGAGATTCCGGGTTCTGCCTGTGAAAAGAAATCGAAAATGGTATCCTGCTTTTCCGGATCAATTCCTATTCCGGTATCGCGGATATTAGCAAACACATTATTGCCTGCTTCTCCCGGGAAATACAGAATTTCAATCTCAACAAATCCTTTTTCTGTGAATTTCAGTGCGTTGGAAATGAGATTGTAAAACACCTGCCCAATCCGGAGTTTATCTCCCAGAAACGCGTCTGGTAAATCCTTATCCAGCCTTAGCTTCATTTCAAGCCCTTTTTCATCTGCTTTGAACTGGAGGCTGTTTTTAATATTGATAAGTAACTTCCTCAATGAAAACGGCTTATTTTCCAGTTCAATTTTACCCGCTTCAATCTTATTGAAATCCAGAATATCGTTGACCAGATTTATGAGGTTGTCCGCAGAAAATTTAAGAATGTTCAGGCTCCGGTGTTGGTGAACCGGTGGGTTTTCTTCCTGAAGCAACTGCACAGTTCCTATCACCGCGTTGATGGGCGTCCGGATTTCGTGGGTCATGATGGACAGGAAGTCAATCTTGGATTGAATGGCCATTTCGGCTTCCTTATTCGCTTTTTCAGCTGCCACCCGCTGCTCAATGAGGTCCTTATTCAGACTTTGGAGAGTTTTATTCTGCTCTTCAATAATGAGATTCTGCTTCCGGAATTTCTGCAACTGCCTTCGGTTGACAAAAGCAAAGAAGCCCAATGATAGAAGACTCAGAAAGATAAAAGCCGAAATTGCCTGATATGTTCGTATACTTTTCTCAGATTCAATTTCAGCCAGTGCTTTCTCATTGGTAATACGCTCAGCTTCTCTGGCTTTCTTTTCCAGCTGGTACAATGAATTACTGAGCTGGGTTTTACGAATCAGGTTTTCATTCAAGACCTCTTCTTTCAATTCGCCGAATGATTTAAAATACCGGAGAGCCGCTGCATAATCCCGCTTGCTTTCAAAGCAAATAGAGAGAAGCCGGAAACAATTGTAAATCAGTAATTTTGAATCGATCTGACGGGCGACCTTCAATGAAGAAAACATGATTTTTTCTGCTTCATTGAATCTGCCTGCCTGCATAAGCATTTCCGCCAGATTATTCGATACCAACGAAACCCGGTACAGATCCCCTGTTTTTTCCGCCAGTCGTATAGATTGATCATAGTAAAAAGCTGCTTTATCCGGATTCTGTTTCACCAGATTATAGGCACCTGCCATCAGATTGGTGGCTACTGTCATCATCAGAGTGTCCATTGGTGGCTTTGAAACCAAATCATACAACTCCTTGACTCGCACAAAATTACTATCTGAATAATCCGCCAGATAGTACATATTGTTATACGAAATATATCCGTTTGCCAACAATTGCTGGGAATACAATCCTCTTTCCTCTGCGAGTTTATTGGCATCCATATAAAAACTTTTGGCCCGTGGATAGTCACCTAAGTAGGAACTGAGCCTACCCAGAGAAACTAGCGACATAGAAAGCTGGTCCGGAAGATTTTTATCCAAAGCAATGGATGAGGCATTGGTAAGGAGACTGTAGGCAACATCATAGTCCGAGAGTCTGACATGTATTTCCGCCAGGGCAAGGATGCAGTTGACTTCTTCCTGCACCTTTTTCCGGTTCTTGAAAATAAACTGCGCTTCTTTCAGCATTACAATGCCTGTTTCAGGCTTAACCTTTAGTGCTTTCAGTCCATTCTGATACAGGGTATTTGCGTTTGAAATGCTGAGTTTTTCTGACTCGCCTTCATTGATTTCTGAGATCTGGCTTTGTGCTTGCAGAACGGAAATCAGGCAAATAAAGACGAGAAACCACCTCATGGAATTACCAGGTGTCTTTTACCATCGGGATCTGTTTCTATGGATGTGCCTGCAGGTTTTACCAACCAGGAACCATTCTTCTTCAAAATTCCCCAAAGGTTGTTTTCTTTTACGTATGACAAGCCATTGACAGTTGGAAGCGCTTCGTCAAATTTTGCCGGGATAACCAATCGTCCTGAATGATTGAGATATCCCCATTTTCCACCGGATCGGACAGGCATTGTGCCTTCAGAATAAGGCAGAAACTGGTCAAAAACTATGTCGCCCATTGATTTTCCGGTTGAATTAAATAAGTGGCATACAGACTTGTTCTTCAGAACCCATAAGCCTTCACCCGAAGAAAACCAGACACCTTCCATCGGATCTGTGAGTTGAGATCCTGAACCATTCACCAATGCACCCTTTCCTTTTCGGTAAGCCACCACCGGAAAATCGGTTTCGTCTTTAATGAGAACCCCGGATACCACGGAATCAAACCGGGCTTCGAGAACCCATTGACCACTCTCATTGACAAGTCCCCATTTTCCATCTGTTTCTACGATAAATATCTGATTCCGGCAGGGGCGGATTTCCTGATAACCTGTCTTTGTTAGAGCCTGTCCTTTCTCACCAAACATTCGCTTCAAGCCATCTTTCTGAGCAGAAAAAGCCATTCCGGCTGCTGTCCGGAATGTGCGGATCATGTCAAATTCAAGAGGAAGAATAAATTCGTTCCGATATCGGACCACACCGGATTTCCCGCTTTCGTTCACTGTAGCAAAACCAGAACCGATCAGATTCACTTTGTAGTAGAATTGGCTTTGTTCAAAGGACGGTACCGATGTGATGGAAACCTTCCCTTTAGAAAAACCGCGGATCTGGCTCATGGGATCAGAAATGGCCAGAGAATCCCATTGAGGCGCTGAAAATTTTCCGGTAATGCAATCAAAACCTGCCACCAATCCATCCTTTGTTTTCAGCTCCAACCACTTGCAGTCAGCTGAAGTCCGGATCATAGAATAAGCCGGGGCCAGAACCCATGTTTTGGAGCTGGGATTCCAGATCCCATACGATTTTCCTTTCGAAACCACTGCAATCCCTGCTGATACAACATGGGCAAAATCATAGCCTTCCCCAGGCAAAATGGGTGTGGCAGCTGTGTTGAGGATCTGCCAGCTTTCCCCTTCTTTCACTGCCGCATAGCCTTCTTTCATTTCCTGAATCTGGTTGAATTTCACTGGTGTGACTTCGGCTCCCTTCAGATTTCGGATGCCGGATATTCCTGCTTTCTCCACCTGCACCCAAAATCCATTGAGTTTGACATCATCCCATTCTGGCCTGATCAGAATGAAAGCCAGTGAATTAAAGGCGCCCCACTTTTTGTCGGGTGACTGGTAAGCAAACAGATTGCGGCTGATTTTCCGGATTTGCTTCATGCCGGAAATAATGATCCGTCCGTCACCATAATATACAAGGTCGTGTGTGTTGTTTTTACGTGTGATGCCGGCCGAATCGCTGATGCCGGAGACATCTTCATACTGCGGATTCACGATCATCCGACCATTTTCCTTGCTGATCAAGCCCCACAAACCCTGCTTTTTTACCCAGGTTACAGTACCGCTGAATACATTGATTTCTTTCACTTCTTCGTATTGCGGGGCGATGAGCAATCGTCCTTTCAGATCGGCAAGTCCCCAGAGGCCACCTTTTTTCACCCAGCCTTTACCATTTGAAAATGAAGCGATTTCCTCATAATCAGCTGGAACGACCAGGATTCCCTCACAATTGATCACTCCGAATCGTTTTCCCTGTTGCACGACAGCGTTCCGTCCGACAAAGGGCATAGCTTTGAGGAAAGAAGGTGGAATCCGGTATTCACCAATGGCATTCACATATCCGAAAAGCCGGGTCTGTTTGTCTTTTTTGGAGAAGAGTTCTTCTTCACAATCGTAGGACTGACCAAAAGATGAATACTGCCATCCAATCTGGAAAGCCAGCAACAGTTGAAGGAACCGGAAAATGTTTTGAGCGGGCATTAAGTAATGTACGGAATGAATGACCAAATCTACCAAAGTTCAATAAAAAAGCCACGACAAACGCGTGGC
>DAIOVD010000178.1:0-8470 GCA_036759185.1 Catalimonadaceae bacterium
CTATATTGAAAAACGGTCAACGTTTTTTAGGCATTGACAAACTACTAACCACTAACTACCAGCTTCATTCCTCTCCCGGCAGTTCATTTAAAATGGCCCAAAACGATCCGATCTGCTTGACGGCGCCGATAAAGTCTTTAAAGTCAACCGGTTTTACGACATAGGCATTGACGCCCAGCTCATAGCATTTTTTTAAGTCCGGCTCTTCCCGGGAGGAGGTCAGCATCACAATTGGGATCTTTCGTAAATGGTTGTCCTTCTTGATGGCCTCCAGTACCTCAATGCCATCCACCCGTGGCATTTTGATGTCCAGAAGAATCACACAGGGATTTGCCTTCTCCCGGTTCGCATACCGGCCTTCGTATCTCAGGTAGTCCAAAGCATCCGCCCCATCCCGGACCGAAAAAATACGGTTGGCCAGCTTACTTTGGGTAAGTGCTTCTGTGATCAGTTCTACATCCAGCAGATTGTCTTCGACCAGTAGAATGGTTTTTAAATCAGTCATGGTAATTCTTCCAGGTGTTTAGGTAAACGAAAATAAAATGAGGCCCCTTTGCCGGGCTCGGCTTCCACCCAGACATTTCCGTTGTGCTTTTGCAATATCCGTTGCACGTTCGCCAGCCCTATGCCGGTGCCTTCAAATTCATCCTGTGAATGAAGTCGCTGAAAGACACCGAACAGTTTGTGCACATATTTCATATCAAAGCCAACACCATTGTCACGGACTGAGAAAATAAAGGCATCGCCCTCTTCTTTCACTCCGATGGTGATTTGTGCAATTTCAACATTCCGGGTGTATTTCACCGCATTGTCCAATAAATTAATCCAGACTTGCTTAAACAAAACCGCATCACCTCTCACTTTGGGAAGGGGAGCCACCTGCCATATGATGTTCCGGTTGCTGTGATCCTCAGTCAGCGATTTGATAATCTCAGCCACCATTGGGTTCATATCAAAATTCTCCTGATGAAGTTCCATCCGACCGGTCTTTGAAAATTGAAGGAGATCATCGATCAGCATGCCCATCTGCTTTGTGGACTCCGAAATGGTGTCCATATAGTATTGTGCTTTTTCGGGCAGATTTTCGCTGAAACGGGTTTTCAGTAAATCCATATAGCCGCTGATGTGGCGAAGAGGAGCCCGTAAATCGTGCGACACCGAATAGCTGAATGATTCCAGTTCGCGGTTGGCCGATTCCAGTTGAGCCGTTCGTTCTTTGACCCGTATTTCGAGCTTTTCATTCAGATCCTGCACCTCATTGTTGGTTTGAAGCAATTTCTGGTTGATTTGTTCATATTCAATATTTTTTTGCTTCAGGCTGATTTCCAGCTGCTTAAGATCTGTTATTTCCAGAGATGTGCCAAAACCCATCACAGCCCGGCGGTGCTCTCCGATTCCCTCAAATCGCACCCTTACGCCCACATACAACCAGTGTACACTGCCGTCTGGATGAATGACGCGGTATTCTGTTGAATACTGTCCGGTTCCGGTAGGGGAGGTGGCCTGTTCAATGTCTTTGGATAACCGGTTTACGTCTTCCGGATGGATGCGGGATATTACCTCTGTAAGTGAGGTCGTTTGTTCTTCAAACCCATAATGAAGCCTGGCCTGTTCATCAAATTCCACTTCCATTGTCACCAGATTGTTTTTCCAGACACCAAGCTTTGCTGTTTCATACCCAAGCCTCAGGAATTCCTCACTTTCCCGTAAGGCGTTTTCCACCTGTTTTCTCCAGGTGATATCCTGAAAAAAACCATAGACCCTCCGGTGTTCGGGATCAGCCTTTCCAATCGTATGAACTTTCCGGAGGTTTCCTTTGGCTGTGATAATTTCAAGTTCCAGGTCAAATGGCTCACCGTATTCTATGGCCCTTTGAACCGCATTTGCCACGATGGGCCTGGATTCCTCGGTATAAAAATTGATCCCCTGGTTGATATCCGACTGGAAATGGTCGTCCACTTCGTGGATCCTGAATACTTCATCTGTCCATGTGTTGATAAGAGTGTCGGTCTGAAACTCCCAGCCGCCAACCTTGCCAATGGATTCCGTTTCTGCCAGAAGTTTTTTGCTTTTCAGTAAGGCGACTTCCGCCTGTTTTCTCCAGGTGATGTCTTCCACCACGCCCAGGTTATACAGGAAATTTCCTTCGCTGTCGTAGTTCGGGATAACCGTCAGCGATGCCCAGATGATGGTTCCGTCTTTCCGGATGTAGCGTTTTTCTGACTTGTAGACCGGGATCTCTTTGCGAATCAGCTTCTCAATATTGGGCAGGTCTGTGAGAAGATCATCCGGATGAGAGACTTCTTTGAAGGTGAAATTGAGAAGTTCACTTTCCTCATATCCCAACAGATCGCAAATGGTCTTATTGGCTTTCTGAATCCGAAAATCCTTGTTTGCGGTCACCATCCCGAATGGTCCGTTTTCAAACAGTTTCCGAAACCGGAATTCACTTTCGAACAATTCCTGTTCCTTTTGTTTCCTCTCAGAAATGTCCACCGACAAAATAAAAACACCTTCCGGAACCGGTTGAATACTCAGATCAAACCAGCCAATCCTGCCATCCGGATACTGAAATTTATTTTCCAGATGGTGGGGAATCCGCTTTTCAAGAACGGTACGGATGATGTCAAAGACATCCGTACCGGTTATTCCAGGCCATACATCCATATACTTCCGGCCCAGTAGTTCGCTGTTTGGTTTCCGGTTGTGGATTTCTGCTGCCCTGTTCAGGTACAGATAGGCCCAGTCAAAACCGATGATCTGGCAACCTTCGAGCATCTGATCGATTGTGCTTCGGTATCGTTCTTCATTTTCATGAATCTGTTCCTCTGCTTTCTTTTGCCCGGTAATATCCTGTATGGTGGTGTATAACCTGGTTTCATTGCCAATATGAATGGGGCCGGCAAACA
This sequence comes from Catalimonadaceae bacterium, assembly GCA_036759185.1. Classification (GTDB taxonomy): domain Bacteria; phylum Bacteroidota; class Bacteroidia; order Cytophagales; family Flexibacteraceae; genus CAMDMI01. The sequence continues at coordinate 2,910 of DAIOVD010000178.1, forward strand.
CTTCCACATCCCGGATTTCACCATTGGCAAGACGATGGCGACCAAAGAGATGCTGTTGAAGCTGACTCGTTACGGAATTGAGTCTGGTTTTTACATAGTCATCGGTTTGCAGGCTGATGTCGAATACGGTTTTGCAGCAAAACTCATCGTGTGTCCAGCCATAAAACCGACAGGCTGCCGGGTTTGCATCTTCAATTCTCCCGCTTTCGGGATTGATGAGCACGATAATCGATTGATTGTCATTGAAAAGGGCTTTATAGTGACTTTCGCTTTTGATTCGTTGTTCATTGGTATGCCGTAGTTTCTGCAAATGCTGCTTCACAAGAAGGTACAAAAGCCCGGCTGTAACCACTATGTAAAAGCTGCCTTTGTAGGTTTGGATTTTGTTTATGAGCTCAGGATTGGCAATTGTTAATTCCAGCGCTTTGTCTGAAAACAGAATCCAGACCACACCAAAAGTGAAATAAATGAGGGTGATTTTTAATTCGAAATTTGAAGTCTCAGCAGTTTCGGGGATTTGGTGTTTCATTTTGATGACAGGTGTGTTTTCAACTTTTTGGAATAGGGTAACTGAGCCTTGTGATTTTGATTGTATGGTTCATTCATTCGTACAGTGGACGTGGGAAGCATCCGGAACAGGATATAGATTATTTCCATAAGCCGGATCCAGCCGGATTGTTTGAATGCATTGGATTTTCTTCCCGCATCGGTTCAATAGGTTGAGATACCATTCTGATGAAAGCAGGTGAGTTGACCGTAGGTTTACGCAAATGAAAACCGGCCTGGCTGAACAATTTCCTCATATTCTCATCGGATCGGGCCGGTTTGATTTTCCAGGAACAGTGTCTGTTGCATTGTATTGGTAACGTGAAATTGAAAGTGAAATATTTCAAATAACGGAAGTCTTATTTACTAATCAAACTCACGATACTGCATGATAAATCGCATTCAGGTCACTGCCCTTTGCGTCTTCCTTTCATCTTTTACCTTTATGTTCAATCTCATCACCGGCCGAGAGGTTTTTTATGTTCCATAAAAAACTTTCACCTTTTCTCCGGCAATGACAAGACCCGAACCACTCATCTCGAATCAATTTCTTCTACAGTTTCGTTCCGGGTATTTTTTATTGAAGGGCTGAAATCCTGATCGGAATTCTGAATATTTTCGGATACTTGTATGTCAATCCCATTCAAATCCCCCTCATATGGAAAATTCCTATTCAGAGGCCATGTCACGGTTGCCTGAAAAAAAACTGATCCGGATCATCACCACAGAACGGCAATCCCGTGATCCTCTCGCTGTTCAGGCAGCAGAAGCCGAGTTGGCCGCCAGGGGAGTAGACGAGTTCCATATCCGCCGTACAGCCGAGGAATTCAAAAAAAAGGTGGTCAAAGGAAAGGAAATGGTTTCTGAACAGGTGCCTGCCTGGCTCCGTCTTTCACACCATATCCTTGATATTATGTGCTACATAGCCCTAAGTTATTCTCTGGTGTACATGGTGGTCTGGCTGGAATTGATTGACGATGAATTTTTACTTGAGCTGCTTGGGTATGCAGTGTATGCCGTTTCATTTTTTGGGTATTTTGTTCTCACGGAATTCAATCTTCACCGGACTCCGGGCATGCACCTGACCGGGTGTTACGTACAAAAAGCAGAAGGTGGGTATGCTGATTTTGACACCATTTTTGCCCGAACATTTTACCGTTTGATCCCTTTTGAAGGTACTTATTTTGTAGTGACAGGCAAAATGCTGCACGACAAGCTTTCTGATACCAAAGTGGTAAGGAAGCAGTTTGTTGAAGACGAAGGAATTGAAAAAGCCTTTGTGCCGGACCATCTGCAGTAATCGTTGAAATCAGATTAAGTTTTGGGCGGATATTTCCGTTTTGAGCCCGGCTTGCCAATCTGTGGTTTGTGCACAGACTTTTCATGCGATAGCCGGTTGCGGGACTTTATTTTCGCAACCGGGTTTTAAAATTCAGGTTCGCGGAAGGGCAAATAGAAACGGTGGAGAAGACCTGCCGGACCCTTTGCAGGCAGGGGAAAGTCAGATTTTAACGAGGCAGCGATTTGGTCCTGTGCAAGGGGTAACCCCGGTTTCTATTGTGGTTCAGGTTTTCCTTTCCGGTGAAATACCCTAGTTTTGTCGAAATTTTATCTATGATGATCTCCGAATTCGACCTGAAACTGAGTGCCTGTCCGTTGTGTAAATCGGCTGAAATCAAGCCGTTTGCCGGCTGGAAGTTCAAAGGAATTCCCCTTCAGTACGATCAGTGTTTCAACTGTGGTTTCATTTTGCAGAATCCTACGTTTACAGAATCATCATGGAATAGTTTTTACAAATCGGACTACCGTAAGCTGTACAACGACGATTCCAAACCGGCCAGCGAAGTGCTGAGGATTCAGCAGGAAAGAGCCCGTCATTATTCCGGTTGGTTGAATCCGGTAAAAGGAAAAGCCACCAGCCATCTTGACATTGGATCTTCGGCCGGTATATTTCTGAAGCAGGTCAAGGATGATTTCGGAATGACCCGAAGTGTGGGTATTGAGCCTGGGGATGATTACAGGGAATTTGCAGAGAAAAACGGATTGTCGATTTTTCAGGATATTGACGAACTGATCGCATCAAAACCGGAACCCTTTGAGTTGATTACCCTTTGCCACGTTCTGGAGCATATCCCTGATTTTGTGGGATTTCTGACGAAAATCCGCCGCCATCTGATCGCGAAAAACGGCTTTCTGTTCATTGAAGTTCCAAACATCCGGGGTGGCCATAGTTTTGAGGTAGCACATCCCAATTGTTTTGCATTCAAAACCCTGAAAGATGCACTGGAAATGGGAGGATTTGCCGTGAAAGAACACGAAGAACATGGCATGCCCCGGACCTCGCATCCGGAAAGCCGCATATATTTAAGTACCCTTTCTGTGCCCACAGATCAGGTTTTGGCTGCCGCCCGTCCTGCAGGGAAAACCTATCTGGAATCAAGTCTGAACCATATCCGGAAAGGATTTACCCACGACACCTGGTTGAAATTCTGGTTGAAATATCCGGTGAAAAAGTTGCTGGGAAAATTTCCGGTGTAGGTAGGTTGCCGGTTGAGATTTTTCTTGTCCGAACACGAAATTCGCATTTCAAAGTAGTGAATCAGAGTTAGTAAAATGGTCCTATGTCGTTCATAATCAGACAAAGGACCATTCGGCTTCTATCGTATCTTCACCGGAATCACCACATCCACATCCACATCACCCGGTGTTTCGGTGCCGTCCTTTACATCAGGCTGATGCTTTAATATCACATTTATTCCGGTCACGCCTTTGGTTCCATTGGTTTGAACGGTGTAAGCAAGCCCGATTTCCCGGTTGTTGGCGTCTTTATCTGTCCTGACCACCGCAAACCAGGATGGTGTCGCTGAAGGTGTTTGTTTGTAAATGAACAGATGATCTGCCCCTTCGGTCTTAACTTCATCTGATATGTCCACGGCTGGCGATTTGCTTTGATCGGATAACTCAATCATACCGGTGTACAATGTTGAGTCTTCCAGAAACAAGGTGTCAACGGTTCTTCCCGCCGCATCATCAGGCGTCAGATCTTTCCAGGTGGCCATCGTCATCGCTCCGGATGAACTGGTCAGGTGAAGGTGAACGGTGGTAATCAGTTCGTTTTCTTCGTTCTTTTTCGGATCGTCTGCCTTATCGCTGCAGGAACTGATCAGAGTGGCTATCATCATCATCATGGAGAAAATGGCTGCTGCCGGACGGAATCGTTTTTGAATCATGGTATTAAAAATGAAAAGGAATGGATAGTCGAAATTGAATGTTGCGCCCCAGCTCGTAGGCGAAATAGCGGAATCGGTTCATGTAATCCCGATACGCCAGATCGGCCAGATTTTGTCCTTCCACAGAGGCATCAAACTGAAAGCGGCCTTTGGTTTTGCGGACGGCAACCCTTGCATTCCAGAGAATGTATGCGGATGGAGGCGGTACAAAATCCAGCTTTTCAGGAACCCTCGATTGTTTGGCTACCAGCTGAGGGCCCCCTCTCAGCTCCAGAATGTAGTCTGATGTCCCCAAATCGGTTTCATACGAAAGCTGTACATCGGCTCTGTCGGCAGGTTGAAAAATCAGCCAGGTTTGGTCGCTGTGGTTCCAGCCCCGGATCATCGAACCTTTGGTGGAAATATGCCATTTGTTTGAAATCTGATAGCGCACAGAAGCGTCGATTCCACTCAGATTCACATCCGACTGACGGTACCGAAAAAAAGGAAAGGGCCCGCGGATGTTGGTCATGATGCTGTCACCGACCGGACTGAGGTAAATAAAATCGGGTGACCATGTCTCAAATACATTGACCAGCACCGACCATTTTTCAGATTCATGGTGAATGGAAAAGGTCCCGTTGAAAATCTGCTCAACGGCAAGGTTTTCGTCTCCTTTTTCAAAACTCGCAGAACCCTGATGCACACCGTTGGAGTACAGCTCACTCACGTTGGGTGCCCGTTTTGACGCCTGCAGATTGAGCTTGGTATGCCAGTGGTCGTTGATCTGGTAGCGGGCACCGGCATTGATCATGTAGTTCAGAAACAGGCGCACCGGATTTTCAAACTGGTTACTTACATAACGAAAAATCTGCTGCTTCCGGTATTCCAGTCGGGCACCGGTTTCAAAGGCCCATTTGTTTTGATAAAACGATGCAATGCCATATCCGGCAGCCTGTTGCATCCGGAAATTGGGCACCAGGATTTTGCGTTCCACTTCATTTGCCTGATATGTTCCCGCCAGTCCGCCACGCAGTTCCATTCCTTCTTTCTTCATTACATGGCTGAGTTCGGCCTGTGTCGATTGAAGTCTGAAATACAATTGCGGGCAATCGGGACAATCGGTGCTGGATTTGCGGATGATGTCGTATTCTTCCCGCACATCTTTCTGAAACGAAACGGAGAGCTGCGTCTGCTGCCGGGCATTCCACTGGTATTCGGTTTTTGCCCGGATGGTCTGGTGGTTGATCTTTTGAAATGGCCGGTTAATGCCATACGAAAAGATATAGTGATAACTGGAATCGGGCCGGTTAAACGCCTTTCGGATTCCTTCCGGAGTCGAAATGTGAGAACCCGAAAAAATGCCAGGTTTACTATAATAAGTACTGTAGATCAATTCATTTTTCCATCTGTTTTCCCACTGATGCCGTAGAATGGCCTGACCGCTTATTTCTTCCATAGCGGTATTACCCAGAACATACCGGGCTGTGTGAAAAGCGCCTGATTTCTTCAGGTTCGATTGCACCCTCCATGAAAAAATGTGGTCCGAACCATGCCGGTTTTCCAACTGAAGCCGCTGGAAAAATCCTTGGCCGTTGGTCGAATACCCACTGTTCCACTGGCCGGTCAGTTTTCCGTTTGTGCTGAAATCACCTGGTTCAAGAAGGATTGCACCTCCAATGGCATCGGCCCCAAACCGCACGGCCTGTGCACCTTTCACCACCACAATTTCGTTGGCCATTCCCGGATCCGTTTCCGGAGCATGGTCGAATCCCCATTGCTGGCCCTCGAGTTTGAGTCCGTTTT
>DAIOVD010000179.1:0-8416 GCA_036759185.1 Catalimonadaceae bacterium
ATCCACCTGAAACAGCAATCCCGCCAACGCGGGATTTTTTTTTGCCATGGAAAAAGCCACGTTTCTGGTTAAGCCCAATGCCCGTTCAAGTTCCATCGGAAGGAGCGAAGATGGTCAGATGTGGATACGGATCGCTGCTCCGGCGACCGAAGGCAAGGCAAATTCCGCACTGATTGCTTTTCTTTCAAAACTCGTTGGAATTCCCAAATCCCGGATTTCTCTTGTAAATGGCGCTTCGGGAAGGCATAAAACATTCTCTTTTGACATGGATAAAATCGATTGGGATGCATTGATTTCTAAGGAGGAACTTCCATAAAATCCGGGATTGGATATGAATCCGGATTCGCTGATGAAGCCCTGACTGAAATCGCTTTTATCTGAATATGAGTGTTCTTTCCTCAATATATGTTCCGGTCGATGAAAGAAGGTATGCCGTTCTTTTGAAGGATCTGGAAAGGAAAGTGTCGAGATAATTATTTTTCTCCTTTGTATGTCAAATTCAAAAGGATGTATTTCGCTAAATTCCAGTACATTGCCGAATTATTTCGAAGATCGGAGCAATTCGGTTTTCAGAAATATAACCTGTTGATAATACCACCATACCACTGAATTAACCAAATTTGCCGCCCCATGCGGAAAGTTTACTGTCTTTTTATCCTGATCGCAGCTCTGTTCGCACAGTCTCTGCACGCTCAAAACCTGGAAGATCGGGTAACTACTCAATGTAACATTGGATTGAATATCAACAATCTGGGCCTTATTGGCAATGCTTTCAGAGGAAGCTACACCCAAAAGAACTATCCCAGTTGTGAATACCCGGTCGGTTCTTCTATAGAACATATGTTTCAGGGTGGACTTTGGGTAGGGGCATATAAAACCAGCCGGAAGAAAACCTTGAATCCGGATACTTCAGCCGGAGCACCTGACTCCATCGTGGTGAAAAGTATGTTGGGGCCTTACGTATCCTCGGCTGCCTACGATTCTCCAACGGGTTATGCAGCCGGATCCAAAAGTTTTGAATTTACATCGGTTAGTTCAGGAGTGACAGAACGTTCCAGCCTTCCCCAAAATCAGAACTACCGGGACGATGCCATCTCGCATCAGGATTTTATCACCGAATTTACTGACCGCAACTTTTCCATCCCAGGATCCGGAAATCCTCCGAAACTGATTCCTGATCATAATTTTCCTCTGGGAGTCGATGTGAAGCTGGAATCATACAACTGGAACTTTTCGTTTGCTAATTTCTTTGTCATCCTCAACTATAAAATAAAAAATGTAGGCCTCGACACACTTGACAGTCTTCATGTTGGACAGTATTACAATGCGGTTGTCCGGAATGTGAGTCGGACCCTTCCTGCCGGAACTGCCTTTTTTAACAAAGGTGGAAATGGATTCGAAGATTCACTCAACATGGGTTATGTGTTTGATGCCACCGGTGATGTTGGATTTACAGAAAGTTATGTGGGTGTAAAATTCCTTGGAGCTGAGAAGGTTCTTCCAACATGCCAGGGACCGGTTTTTATTCCGGGCAAGCTTGGAACAGATCGCTTCAAAATCAATTTTCAAACCTGGCTTTTCGGTAGTTCCGATCCAAAGTTCTTTCCTCCATCCAACGATCCGGAAAAGTTCAGCCGAATGAGCAAAGGATTGCAATACGAGCCAAACTGGGCTTTTGCCGAACCTCCGGGTGAGCCATTGAAAAGTATCATTCGCAAACCGGGAAACCGGACAAATGTTCTGTCCTGTGGAAATATGGGTACACTTAATCCAGGCGAAACGGTATCCGTTGTATTTGCGGTGGTTTGTGCCAAAAAGGACAATACCGAAGGACTTGCCAATACAGAAGACACACAGATTCAACGCACCAATCTGTTCGCCAATGCACTCTGGGCACAGACGGCTTATAATGGAGAAGATGCCAATGGAAACGGTGTCCTTTCGGCAGAGGAAGAACAAAACAACAATTGTCGTATTGACCGGTACATTTTGCCAAGTCCACCAGATGTTCCCAATACCAAAGTAATTTCATCCAATAATCAGGTGGATGTGTACTGGGCGCCTAATTCGGAACTTTCGGTCGATCCGATTTCAAAAGAAAAGGATTTTGAAGGCTATCGTATTTATAAGTCCTCATTCGGATTTGATATGAAAGCTTCCATCGATCTTCAGAATTCATTTGAACTGGTAGGGGAGTGGGACAAAGCCGACAATACAACTTCATTCAATACTGGGTTTAAAAATATTTTACTGGCCAAAGACTCAGTATTTGCAGGCGACACCAATCATTATCGCTACCGCTTTACGTTTCCTGCTATGCAAAATGGCTGGCAGCACGCCATTTCTGTGACGGCATTCGATAAAGGGTCAGTTAAAAACAATCTGGGTTCACTCGAAACAGCGAAACGTTCCAATCAATTTTTTGTCTTTCCAGGAACTACCGCAAATCCGGATCTGGAAGCCAATAAACCATTTGTGTACCCGGATCCATATTATGCAGGGGCTGCCTGGCAGGGATCCAGTACCCGTCCAGAGGATGGAAAACTCTATTTTGCCAATCTTCCGGCCCGTTGTGAAGTCCGCATATTTACCACAGCCGGTGATCTTATCGATGAGTTCACACATGACGCTTCCACGTACCGCGGAAGTGAAAGCTGGTTTAAGACATACAGTACGTTTTCTCAGGATTCCAAGGTGCCCGATAACCGTGTGTTTTCAGGCGGTGAGCATGACTGGAATCTGCTCAGCAAAGACTCTCAAATTATCAGCCGTGGACTTTACTTATTCTCGGTAAAAGACTTACAATCAGGTAACATTCAAACAGGAAAATTCACTATTATCAAGTAATACAATGAAACTACGAGTAGCTCTATTGGTTAGTTTATTTTTACCGATACTGTCATGGGGGCAGATATCGCTTGTCCAGATTCAGAATATCCAGGGCTGGGCTGGCCAGTTCCAGCCGGATACCTGTAACGACGGGCCCAACCCGGTTTATTTGAACGATACCGTCCGTGTTCGGGGTGTTGTCATCACAAACGGAGGATTGAATGAAACCACAGGTCAAACCCGTTGGATCTGGATCCGTGATGTAACAGCTTCACCGGAAACACCATTTGGCAATATCACGGTTCGGGCATCCGGTGCTACAGCACCCATCGACATCAATACTTTGGTATCAGGTGATACAATTGAAGTAACCGCAGTTGTGGCAGAATTCCAGGGTACAAATGCCGGAAATGGTGAAACGCAGTTGACTCCAATACCAAATGGTGTGCAACTGATCAGTGAGGAAGCAGGACCTGCTCCTCAGCCATACCTGGTAAGTGTTGGACAATTGAACGGTGCATTGAATACCAACAACAACCCTTCCAATAACATCTCCAGTGGCGAAAAGCTGGAAGGAAATTTTGTTGAAATCCAGAATGTTCAGGTGGTGAATGTAGATTTATCCACTGCCGATCGTTGCCGGATTCTGGTGAAAGATGCAGCTGGAAATCATATCTGGATTTACGATCGTTTCAAGACTCAGCGAATTTCAGCTGGTTTCGTTCCACCAAACGTAGGCGATTCATACACTTCAGTTCGCGGTATGATCGAAGGATGGAAGAATGGTTGTCCTGGAAATGCGAATGGTAATCGTGGCTATAATCTGAACCCGTTCAGCCTTTCTCATTATGTAAAAGGAGCTTCTTCGCCTGCCATTGGTAATGTTCGCAAAAGCAAAGCCTGTCCTTCCTCTTCAGATGCCATCACCATTTCTGCTGATGTAACCGATGATGGTTCTGTTACTTCTGTAGAAGTTTTATACTCAACAAATGGAAATACCTACACACCTGTTGCTGCCACCGCTTTAGGAACACGTTATTCCGCTACCATTCCGGCTCAGTCGAACGGAACTTTGGTTCGCTACTATTTCCGTGCAAAAGACAATTTGAACAACACGACTGTTCAGCCAAACGTACCAGGAAATACCCCAGCCTTATTTTATGCTGTGAACGGCGAAGGATGTACCATCAAAGACATTCAGTTTACACCTTTTACCAATGGCCGTTCAGGTTATGTGGGTGATACGGTGACACTTCGCGGTATCATCACTGCTTCATCCGAAGCAACCAATCTGGGATATGTTTATATGCAGCAAAGAGGTATCAATGCATGGGGCGGTCTTTGGGTAACAGGCGGAACTTTGATTACGTCATTAGCTGTTGGTGATTCAGTTGAATTGAAAGGAAATGTGGAAGAGTATTTTGGTCTTACACGTCTGGCAAATGTTTCATCTGCAAGTGTGATTGTACCGGCTGCTTCTACTACGCCAATCGTACCAACCGTTGTGAATCCAGCTGATTTCTCAACCTATGATTTTGCCAAATGCGAGAAATATGAAGGAATGCTGGTGAAACTGGAGAATCCGGTAGCAGGTCAGAACCTTTTTGTAGTTGACTCAAATGCGGATGCTGCCAACGGGCAAAACAATGGTGAGTACCGTGTGGGTGCCGATATCAATGATCCAAACGCAGGTTGCCGTGTGCTGGCAGGTCGTCAGAACTCAACTGCTTTCTCTTCATTGAACGTAAGTTATGTAAACTCAACCCGTTGGTTGACACAGGATGGAACGATGAATGTTCCGCTGGCACTGGTTATTCCGGAAGCTCCGGTATTGCTGATGCAGGGTGTTCTTACGTTCAGTTTCAGCAATATGAAACTGTTGCCAAGAAATAACTCTGATGCCACCATCACAGTGGGAACCAAAGAAATTCTGACAGGTAAGCAATTTGGAATGTATCCCAACCCTGCTAAAGATCAAATGACTCTTCGGTTTTCTGATTCTCAGATTGCAGGCAGTATTTCCGTATTCAACAGCCAGGGCCAGCTGATGGTTTCTCAGGATGTGAATGGAGAAGAAGCCGATGTGCAACTGTCAAGACTGGTGTCTGGTCTGTACAGAGTTCAGATTAAGACCCGTTCCGGTGAAATCCTTGGAATACGGAATCTTGCTGTTGTCAAATAATTAATCCGGACTTCCTTGCCGTTCAGTTTATTCACACTCAATAAGTTCAGGCCATCCCTTCTGGGATGGCTTGGCTTTCTTGTTTTTCTTGCTTCCTGTAAAGACGAGGCGAAATTTGAAGCAGGAAATCAGGCACCGTTGGTTCGGATCTCCATTGATTCGATCGGACTACCTGATTCTCTCCGGCTTTTTACACAAGTGAAACTGAGCTGGGCTGGAATTGATGCGGATGGTTATGTGGTTGGGTATCGCGTTGCATGGTCGACAGACAGCGCAATTGCCTTAAATCAGGTTGGGACAGCACCTTTAATTACAGCAACTGACAGTACATTTCTATTCAATTTTTCAGGTTCGTCCGATAATGCGACAATCTATTTTTACGCACTTGCCGAAGATGACAAAGGGCAGTTAAGTATCCAGCCGGATTTTCTGAAAATTCCCGTACGGAATTCACCTCCCGTTATTGCGTTTCTTGCCGATGGTTTACCAGTTGCAGATACCATCTGGTCCGTCACGTCTTTGCCGTATAATTTTTCTGATCCCGACGGGCTTCAGAACATTGATTCGGTTTATCTACGGATCAATGACGGTCCATGGGTTGGTTTGCCGAAAAACCTTTCTTTTATTTCCATCGTTCCCGAAGATCCGGGTGCAACCGGGACAACCAATGGTTTGGTTTATGCCGGCGAAAATCTTGCTACACTCAACAATGAACCAACACCCATACCGAATCTGAGAATTGCCGGTATGCAGCTGGATGCCCGGAATCAGTTTTTCATTAAAGTAAAAGATCTGGCAGGAGCTATTGATATTGATACAGCCGATATTCAATATTTTATCAAACGGAAAACATCAGATCTGTTGTTGGTGGATGCATTTAAAGGAGAAGGAGCCTTTGTTGGGGACACCTTGTATGCTTCAGTTCTGAATGGCATCGCCACCTATGATCGTATTGATATGAATGCCAGCGATGGTATCAATCAACCAAAATTCTGGAACTCCACTTTTTACCTGCTTTGTAAGCAATACAAAAAGGTATTCTGGTTTTCAGACATTCTGACAAATCTCCCAGGTCAGACACCTCTTATGCTGACAACTGCTTCCACAGCCTTAAACCAATATCTGCGTTTCAATGGAAAACTTCTGGCTTCTACCAATTTTCCGGATGCACCCAATCAGTTGTCTTCGGATGATCCCATCTTTTCACTGATTCCCATTTCCAAAATTTCTGACCAGTCAGGACTTGCACGTTTACGGAGAAATTTCCCGGTCGTAGCACAGAAACCAGGCTATACAGACTTGAAAAGCACCAACAACATTGTATCCGGTATAGATATTTTTGAAGTCAAACCAGGTGTAGACACCTTGTATATGGTGCCAAAAGCAAGTCTGACCAGTACATACACCGGACCTGATCTTCCGATTGCATTGATTTCAAGAAATGCATTCAATAACAAAACCAATCTTGTCTTTTTCGGTATGGAGCTCACCCTGCTCAGTGGTGACCGGCCAGCCTTAATCAATACATTCAATAAAATTCTGAATGAGGAATTTAACTGGTAGTATGCTGCGATCTTTATTCATCCTCATCCTTTCCACTGTCTTTGCCTTCACTTCTTCGGCACAGGGAACGCTTACCGGAGTGATCACCGACAAAGCCACAAATGAAGGACTGATTGGTGCCACTGTTTTGCTGATCGGAACGTACAAAGGTGCAGCCACTGACTTCAATGGAAAATACACCATTACAGGTATCAAACCCGGAGACTACAGTGTTCGGGTGAGTTATGTGGGATATAAGGAGAAAATTTTCAATGGAATCCACATCACAAAGGACGGGACCGTTACGCTCACCACTTCCCTTGCCGAACAGACCAATGAGCTGGAAAGTGTGGAAGTAATTGGTGAAAAACCATCTGTTGATCTGGAAAGCGGGAAAAGTGAAGTCCGGATTTCAAAAGAAGACATTAAGGAAATGAACGTTCGCAACGTTCAGGACGTGGCCGCCATGCAGGCGGGCGTCAACAAATCACCGGATGGACTCCAGATTCGTGGGGGCCGTGTGTACGAAACACAGTATCTCGTCGACGGGATCAATGCAGCCGATCCATTGGCTGGTACAGGTTTTGGAACCGATGTGGCTTCCGGTTCAGTTCAGGATATTACGGTTATGACAGGTGGGGGAGATGCGGAATATAATTCCAACTCCGGCACCATCGTGACCCGGATTCGGGAAGGTGGAGATAAGTTTTCCATCGGAGGCCGGTGGCAGCGGGACAATCTTGGTTTTAATCAACTCAAGGGAACCTCCTGGAACACAGACCTTGCCGAACTATCGATCGGTACTCCTATTCCTGGAACCAATAAGAAACTGACCTTGTTTACGTCTTTGAATGTTGGCTTTACCAGCGACTATTTTGGTTTTTATGCCAAGCAATTGAATTCAAGCCTGATGAACAATAAGGCCTTTTGGGCTCCCCGGCAGGATAACAGTTGGAGCAACACCTTCAAGCTGGCGTATCAGTTGGGTTCTTCAACCCGGATTACATTCACCAATCAGCATAGTATTGCCATCAACCAGAATTCAAGGACTCTGCAGATTATCGGTTTTGACCAGATCATGGTTCCGGGATTTCAGTATGCCTACACTGAGCAGATGGACAATGCCTCAACCTATACCCACCGATCCAATCTTTCTGCCATCAATGTACGCCACAGCATAAATAAGCAATGGAAACTGGATGCCACAGCTGGTCGCTTGTTCACCCGACTTCGGGCGGATGCCAATGGACGGGTATTCCGGGATCCGACATTGAATCAGGTGTACGATCCGGAATCCATCATTACGAATCCGGTCACTGTTTTCGATGACCCACGGGCAACTTCCGATTCGGTTCTGTACGCTTTACCCGGAAACGGATTTTACAACAATGGAGGGATTTCAACTCTCTGGCACGATCACTACTTTGTAGAGTATACGTTAAAAGCGAAAGCGACCTGGTTGTCGGATAGTAAAATCCATTTTGCATCCTTTGGCTTTGAGCATAAAGTGCAGGAAATGCAGTGGATCGACGTGACCCGCCCATGGGTAGGGGCTCCGATCAAACTGAACGACGGTACCTATACACCTTCATCCAGAATCGGACAAAGCAACGACGTTTGGGCAGTAAAACCACACAACGGGGCCTTGTATGCCCAGGATGAAATCAAGTACAAAGGAATCATTGCCGTCATCGGAGGTCGTTTTGAATATTGGGCGCCTGGAAAATTCGCCGATGAGGCAGTGGATAACCCATACACATTCATTGCTCAAACCAACCGCGATGAATACAAAAAGCAGACAGCCAAATTTCTCGGCCTACGCTGGAAAGCCAGACTGCTTCCAAAACTGAGGGTATCGTTTCC
>DAIOVD010000180.1:0-3774 GCA_036759185.1 Catalimonadaceae bacterium
TATCTGTATATCCGGGAAGCTGTTGAAATTGGAATTATAAAGCATATTGATATAATATTTATTAAAATTTCTTCAAAAAAGAGGAGGAAAATGGAGATGGAGGAGGAAAAGAAGAAGAAGAAGAGGAGGAGGAGGAGAGTAAGAGTGTTTATGATAAATTTAATGTTGATGGAAGTATTTTGGTTGGAAGTTTTCTTCCAAAAAAATTTCGATTTCACTTTCGTTCTCTTCTCCCCGCCAATCTGTCAGATTGAGTAGTTTCTTGCTGTCACCGAATATGTAGATTACGTCAATTGGTTTTAGCTTATTCATTTCGAAGTTGTCATAGCTTAAAAGCAAGACCTTGTTTTCAGATATGAACTTTGCTTTGTTATGCAGAAATGAGCTTATGAATATTTGGAAGTCGCTTAAATAGTTTGGAAAAAGGAATTTTCCTACTTCCACTAATTCATCGTTTGTCAATTTTTTCCTTTTTCTCCCAGACCTTTTTTGATCCTCAATCTTAGCCTCGATAATGATTTTAGCCAGGTAAAATGGAAATGAAACAAACAGATAAACCAGGTAAAACGGGAACGTGATTATGTCAAATATCCTTCTTAACATTTGCTGTTTGTCTTACAGTTTCGGCTAACATGGGAGTAAAGCGAATCGGTATTATACTTAGTTCAAGATTGAAAGGTTGTCAGTTCTTTAGGTAATAGATGATGTAAAATCAATCTTCCAAAGAACCAGTAAAACCATCTTTCAACCCGCCGATTTCACCAGATTGGCCTTCAAGCATCTCCTTCATTTTTTCAAATGGAATATCCGGTTCCAGAAAGGTAATAATCACTTCTGTCCGGACATGAATGGGTACTTCTTCAAGGAGTTTAATCTCGCCATTTTCGAAAATGCCCTTGCAGGAAATCAGCATACAGAATCAATTTTGATTGACTCAAAAATAGCGGTTTCGTGAAAGCAGGAGGACCTTAATTTTTATTCCCCGCCGCCCATTTCCTCAACAACGCACTGCAACGGTATCGGGTGTCGTGGTATTCGGCGAACAAGGCATCCAGTTGATCAACCACCGTTTGAATGCCGATTTCGTCGGCCCACTGCAACAAACCTTTGGGGTAGTTTACGCCTTTGGTCATGGCCAGATCCACATCTTGAGCCGAGGCAATCCGGTAATGCACCGCATCGGCAGCCTCGTTGATCAGCATGGCCAGCACCCGGTTGAAGATCATCCGGCCTTGTTTTTCTTCTTCGAGTGGCGAAGGTTTGTATGCGTTGGGACTGTAATCGTAATACCCTTTGCCCGATTTTCGTCCGAGGTAACCGGCCTCCATCAATCGTTTCTGGGTGAACGATGGCATGAACCGCGGGTCGCAGAAAAAGGAATGAAAAACGGTTTCGGTGACGGTGTAGTTGATGTCGTTGCCAATAAAATCCATGAGTTCGAAAGGCCCCATCGGAAAGCCACCGAAGGTTTTCATGGCCCAGTCTATGGTGGCGAAGTCGGCGATGCCTTCGTCGTAAATCCGCAAGGCTTCTCCATAAAACGGACGGGCCACACGGTTCACAATAAATCCGGGGGTGTCCTTGGCCAGAACGGTAATTTTGCCCCAGCCTTTGATGGTGGTCAAGGCCTGGTTCACAACCGATCCGGAAGTCTGAACCGCCGGGATAATTTCAACCAGTTTCATCACCGGTGCCGGATTGAAAAAGTGGATGCCGATGAAGCGTTCCGGTTTCCGGCAACTCGCGGCCAGGGAGGCAATGGAAAGAGAGGACGTGTTGGATGCCAGGATGCAGTCTTCCGACACTATGCCTTCCAGTTCCTGAAACACCGCTGCCTTGATTTCTTTCTTCTCCACAATGGCTTCGATTACCAATGAGCAGTCCTGAAATTCGGCCAGTCCGGTTGCAGGCAGAATCCGTCCGGCGATTTGTTCCGCTGTGATGGCTTCCATTTTTCCTTTCGAAACCAGGGAATCGAGGGATTTCTGAATGCCGGGTTTTGCCTTTTCAAGCGAAGCCTGGTAGCTGTCGAAAATACGGACGGTACATCCGGCTGTGGCCGCCACCTGTGCAATGCCGATGCCCATGGTGCCGGTCCCGATAACGCCTATTGTCATGTTTATTTTCCCTGAAATACGGGTTTTCTTTTTTCAATAAATGCCGTCACACCTTCGTGGTAATCGGCTGATTCGCTGGCCGCAATCTGCAACCGGGATTCCACTTGCAGCTGTTCTTCCAGCGTATTTTCGAGTCCTTCCTGAAAGGCTTTTTTTGTCAATGCTAAACCATAAGTCGGCATTCCGGCCAGTCGGGTTGCCAGCGTGTTGATCGTTTCTTCAAATGAATCAGCGGGTGCCGATTTGTAAATCATACCCATCGTTTCCGCTTCAGTTGCCGAGATTTTATCGCCCAGCATGGCAATGGCCATCGCTTTCTGAAAACCAACCAACCGGGGTAGAAAATACGTGCCACCACTGTCAGGAATGAGTCCGATTCCGCTGAACGCCTGAATGAAAGACGCCGTTTCAGATGCCACCACAATGTCGCAAGCGAGGGCAATATTGGCACCCGCACCGGCCGCAACACCGTTCACGGCTGCCACCACAGGCTTGTTCATATTCCGGATGGCCAGAATGGTGGGGTTGTAGTGTTCTTCGAGAATGGCTTTGAATCCGGGATGCATTTCAGGAGAGGTCACCTCCACCAGATCCTGTCCGGCGCAAAAGGCTTTTCCTTCTCCCGTGATCACCACCACACGGACGGAGTCGTCTTCATGGCAGTTTTTCAATGCGTCCTGGCAGGCAAGTGCCATCTCGCGGTTGAAACTATTATAAGATTTCGGACGATTCAGCACGATCCGGGCAACGCCTTCCGATTTGGTAAACAGTATGGTTTCACTCATGTTTTTTTCAGGTATTGTGAAGTATTCACTCTTCACTCTTAATTCTTAACTTTTAACTCCTCAAATACATTTAAAATAATCAAACGGCTCCAGGCAATCGGCGCATTGAAAAAGTGCTTTGCAGGCCGTAGACCCAAACTGGCTGATCATTTTGGTATTGGTGGATCCGCAATGGGTGCATTTCACGATTCGTTCTCCTCCCAGCAAGGCTTTTTTATCAGAGGTCGGCTCCATCGGTGGGGCGATGCCATATGCCTCCATCTTTTTGCGGCCGTTTTCAGAAATCCAGAGGGAAGACCAGGGCGGCGACAAAACCGACACGACCTCCGATTCATAGCCTGCCTGACGAAGCGTGTTCCGGATGTCGGTGGCAATGTGGTCCATGGCCGGGCACCCGGAATACGTGGGGGTTATCGTCACCACCACCTTGTTTTCCTGAATGTCGATATTTCGGATGATGCCCATGTCCTCAACTGTGAGCACCGGAATTTCCGGATCCGTCACAGTCGAAAGCACATCCCGAATCTCTTGTTGCGATACCATATTCCGGTTTATCACCAGGTCATGTTGGGATAGGCACGCTGCATGTATTGCAATTCGGCCAGAATAAAGCCCAGGTGTTCCGAATGGATTCCTTTCTTTCCGCCGGAATGCGACCACTCCGAGGACGGTACCGTGATTCCGGCTTCGGCCATAATTTCGTTGGTGAAGGATTTGAAAACCGGTTTGATGGCCGCCAGATCGGCGCCGGTTCCGTTTTCTTTCATTTCCTTTTCAAGGGCTGTTTCTTCGAAGAGTTCACCGATGTAGGGCCAGAAATGGTTGATGGCATCCTGCATGCGGGTGTTGCTTTCTTCGGTTCCGTCGCCCAG
>DAIOVD010000180.1:3874-8371 GCA_036759185.1 Catalimonadaceae bacterium
AATGGTTGATGGCATCCTGCATGCGGGTGTTGCTTTCTTCGGTTCCGTCGCCCAGACGCTTCACCCACTCCGAAGAGAAATGGTGGTGGTACTGCACTTCTTTCAGCGATTTGTGTGCGATGGCCGAAAGCTGGGTATCCGTACTACCGGCCAGTTGCTCGAGCAAAGGTTTGTGGTAGGCATCGAAGAAAAACTGCCGGGCAATCACCCATGCAAAGTCTTTGTTGGGCTGCTCCACCATTATCACGTTCCGGTATTCGTGTTCGTACCGAAGGAAGGCAATGTCGTCTTCGCTTTTTCCCAATCCCTGCACCTGTGCGGCATACTGAAAATAGTTGCGCACCTGTCCGAACAGATCGAGTGAAATATTGGTGAGGGCAATATCGGTTTCCAGGCTCGGACCATGGCCGCACAATTCCGAAAGCCGGTGCCCCAGAATCAGCGGATTATCCGCCAGGAGAAGAATATATTCGTACAGTTTGGTATTCATTTCAATAAAGGGGGGATTTTGAAGGATTAAGTCAGAAGGATTAAGTAAGAAGTAAAAGGTCAAAAGTCAAAACAGTGTTTCGAAGCGAAGCGGAAGAATCACTCTTAACTCATCACTTTTCACTCTTAACTCCCACTACATGTGTTTCAACTCATCCGGCAAATCATAAAACGTCGGATGGCGGTAGATTTTATCTTTCGCCGGCTCAAACAGTTCTCCGCTTTGCTCCGGATCCGAAGCCACAATTTCTTTGGACGGAACCACCCAGATGCTCACTCCTTCCTGACGGCGGGTGTATACATCCCGGGCATTTTCGATGGCCATACGGGCATCGGCAGCATGAATACTTCCGGCGTGGCGATGGTCAAGACCAGCCTTGCTCCGGATAAAAACTTCCCAAACGGGCCATTCCTTTTTCATTTCAGTATATCGTTAAACGGCTTCTTTCAAGGTTTCTTTTTTCTCTGCGTAGGCCATGGCGGCTTCCCGAACCCAGGCACCATTGTCATGTGCGGCTTTCCGGGCGGCCAGTCTTTCTTTGTTGCAGGGGCCATTTCCGGCCACTACGTTCCAGAATTCTTCCCAGTTGATGGCGCCAAAGTCATAACTGCCCCGGCTTTCATTCCATTTCAGATCCGGATCCGGAACGGTGAGTCCCAGAATTTTAACCTGAGGCACCGTCTGATCCACAAACTGCTGACGCAAATCGTCGTTGGTTTTCAACTTGATGCGCCATTTCATGGCCTGTTCGGTGTGGGTCGATTCCTCGTCTTTCGGACCAAACATCATCAGCGATGGCCACCACCAGCGGTTCAGTGCATCCTGTGCCATCCGTTTCTGTGCTTCCGTTCCCTGGCAAAGAGTCAGCATAATTTCATAGCCTTGTCTCTGGTGGAAACTTTCTTCCTTACAAATCCGCACCATCGCTCTGGCGTATGGTCCGAAAGAAGTACGGGTGAGCATCACCTGATTCATGATGGCTGCCCCATCCACCAGCCAGCCCACAGCGCCCATATCGGCCCAGGTTACGGCAGGGTAGTTGAAAATGCTGGAGTATTTGGCTTTACCGGAATGCAGTTGTTCGTACAACTCATCGCGGGAAATGCCCAGTGTTTCAGCGGCTGAATAGAGATACAAGCCGTGTCCGCCTTCATCCTGCACTTTGGCCAGGAGAGTAACTTTCCGTTTCAATGACGGGGCACGTGTGATCCAGTTTCCTTCCGGCAGCATTCCAACCACTTCGGAGTGAGCGTGCTGGGAAATCTGACGGATGTGCGTCTTCCGGTATTTTTCCGGCATCCAGTCCTTTGGTTCGATGTTTCGGCCAGAATCGATTTTGGCCTGAAATTCTCTTTCTAAATCTTCTGTATTCAGTTGCATCGCAATTGGTTATTGGTCAAAATCTACAACAATATTTTCGGTTAACGGAATCGACTGACATGTGAGAATGTAGCCAGCTTCCACCTGTTCTTTTTCGAGGGCATAATTCACTTCCATTTCCACCTTTCCTTCCAGCAGTTTGGCTTTGCAGGTACAGCAGACACCACCTTTGCAGGCAAACGGCAATCCGGAATTGTGGCGAAGAGCTGCTTCGAGGATGCTTTCCGAATCGCGGGCCATTTTGAATTTAAAGTTCTTTCCGCCTTCCCGTACTGTTATGTCCGACATATTGAGCGAAGACGCATTGGCTGAGGCCACTTTCCTGATTCGTTTTTGTCCGGCTGCCGTTGTGAACAATTCGAAGTGGATTTTCTTTTCCTCCACGCCTTTTTTCACCAGATAATCCCGGATCATGAAAATCAGCTCTTCCGGACCGCATAAAAAGAAATGGTCAACCGTCTGAAGATCCAGAAAATACTGGTGAATTTTCTCCAGCTTTTCTTCGTCCATCCGGCCATTGTAAAACGACACATCCCGCTCTTCCTGAGTCAGGAAAAAGTACGGCTCAAAACGGTCGAGATACTGGTTTTTCAGAGCCTCAATTTCCTCTTTCAGAATAATGGAAGACACATTCTGGTTGGTGTAGAACAACGAAAAATGTGCATTCGGTTCTGCCTGAAGGTGTGTTTTCAGAATCGAGTAAATAGGCGTAATCCCGCTTCCGGCCGCAAACGCCACATAATGAATCTGGCCTTCCGGCTTTGGTTCAACGAAGAAATTCCCATGTGGATTCATCACATCCAGCACGTCACCGGCCTTCAGTTCGTCGTTCACAAATCCGGAAAACACCCCGCCGTCAATCTTCTTCACCGCCACCTTCCATTCCTTGTCGAACGGACTGGAGCAAAGCGAATAACTGCGACGAATCTCTTCACCCTCAATGATGGTTTTTAAGGTGAGGTGCTGACCCTGGCGGAATTCGAATTCCGGTTGCAGGGATTCCGGAACATCAAAACTCACCACCGAACAATCGGAAGTCGTTTTGGAAATGTCCTTTACAGAAAGGGGATAAAATTGCTGTGCCAAGAAATTACCGGTTTGATGGAAGCAAAACTAACACTTGTTAGTTAAATTCATACTGCAACCGAAATTTTTTTTCGTTGGCCGGCAATCAATTGGTTTTACGTTGCCTAAAGTCACCAAAAGGGGTTCCTGAAAATCATATGGGCGGTCATTTCCCGCTCTTCGCTGCTACTCCTCAGGCTTTCCTTCGTCAGCCTTGCGGGGTATCCGCTTCGATCGGGGCCGCAACCCTGTTTGTTCAAGCATACTGTAGGAATTGTCAAACTCGAAATGTTCGTATGTCGTTTCTTTGAATCGGGATTTCCAAAAAGACAGAAACCGCAGGACCTGTCCCGGTGATACATCGGGAGCGCACAGAGATATCACGCAGAGAGTCGCAGAGCAGTTGATTTTCAGCCCTCTGTGGTTCTCTTTTTATTTCTCTTTTACTCCGCGGTAAAAATCTGACGCTGTTAATGGAGCTCACTCTACCAAACCAACACCTTACGGTTCAGAATCCAGTCGCTGCCAACAAACCTTAGATTGTACACACCGGGTTTCTTGTCCGTTGGAATGTCCAGCTGGGTTTCATTCGTTACCGGAATCTTTCGAATGCTTTTTCCCGTTACATCCTGCCATTCCACCATTCCGGGAGCGCCGGTTTCCAAATGCAGGCAGCTTCCCCGTTTCACAGGATTGGGCCAGATCCGCAAAGCAGGACGGCCCTCATTTTTTCGCACCGAAACAGGAGTGCCCAGTTGCACATTGTCTATGTACATCGCATTTCCATAATGACCTTTGTTCCGGAACGCCACCAGCAGTTTTTCCGAACCTGCAAACCCAGATAGATCAACGGAATCCGTCCGCCATTGATCCGCAGTCGGAACAAACAAAACCTGAACATCTTCTCCTGTGGTCGATAAGTCCGTACCACCTTGCCGGTACAATTCCTGAAAAGTCAAACCACAGTCATTCGAAACTAAAATTTCCAAAGTGTCCGAATTACCCGAACCCCAGCGGGCATAGGCCACATCAAAACGAAGCATTCCGTTTGCGGACAATTCGCTTCCGGAAAGGTTCATTCTCAGATCATCGGAATTTCCCTGGGAATGGTTGTTGTAATTGTCGAACAGGGCCGATTGTGCCGAATTCCCAAATCCGCCCACCTGGGTTGAAAGTCCCCATTGCGCATCCTGACCCGGATTGTCAATGCTCCAGGCAGCAGGAGGGAAGCTTCCTTCAAAATCCTGGGCAACACCCGTTGGCAATGCCAACGACTGAATCTGAACCGTAATGGTGTCGGTGCTTTCCTGTCCTGCCCCATTCCGGACTTTCAGGTACACAGGAAAGGTTCCGTCCGTCGGATACAGCACTGAGGGATTCCGCTTGTTCGATGCAGATGGCGAACCACCGGGAAACGTCCATTCCCACGTGGAACCGTTGTGAAGCAGGAAGGAATAGTCTTCGAAATACAATGAATCGCGTTTGCACACAACTACCTGATTGAGCTGATTTACGGTTGGCCTTGCCAAAGGATTGGCCGGAATTTCTTCCAGTTCACTTTC
>DAIOVD010000181.1:0-8270 GCA_036759185.1 Catalimonadaceae bacterium
TGGCTCTGGAGATTACGTTAGACTAATTTTCCTGACCAGTCAAAATGAGGAAGCCCCGCGATTTGCGGGGCTTCTTTTTTTTGTACTGAGTTTGAAAAGTTGTTTTGAAAAACCAGCAGATATCGGGTTTTGAATCCATCATCTGCCGGAATATTGGGTTGAGTTCTTAGTATGTAAACCGAGCTCCCAGGAAAAGTAAATGGGAGTTGTATCCGAATTTTTCTTCCACCTTTTTCAGAAGAATATCGGCATTCAGTCGTGAGTAGCCAGCTTTGATCCAGATTTTTCGTCCCAGTTTATAGGCACCGTAAACTTCTGTATTCAGAACGCCGGTACTCGAATTAATTCCGGATCGAACATTTATGTCATGCACGATTGTTCCCAGGTTGAAGGGAGAGATTTCATATTCTCTACGGACATCTTTCCGTACCGTATAATCTTCACTGACATCCGCTATTCCAAATCCCAATCCAGCCAGATCGGTGTTGACTCCGAAACACCATTTATTGTTCCAGTTGAATTCCGCAGACACCATAAAATTAAGTCCAAGGGCTATTCCGGAAGACCGAAAACTGTCAAAGCCTGTCATATTGGCTCCTTCAGCTTTCATTGTCTGGTTGGAATAGTTGAGGTTATTTAATCGGAATCCTGCACCGATACTGAACATTTTGTCTTTGTCAAGGTTCCGGAATTTTGTGAGTTGAATGGTATTCAGGTTGGTGCCTTTTCCATAAGAGCCAGACAAATCAAGCCGAATGTGTTTCGTGGGCTCGAAACTTGGGAAATTCCGGAGCGATTCGGTTTGGGCAGAGACATGGCTGCAAACAGCCAATGACACCAGAGGTAAAATGAGCGTAAACTTTTTCATAGGTTTCCAGAAATTAGAAGTTCAAAATTTGGCCGTTTCCCGGGTAAGGCGATCTCCCTTTGGGGAATTGAGCCTTGCCTGTTTCAACGGTTTCTATTCCGGCGGTTAGAATGCGAATCGGGATTGCGTATTCTGTCGCTGATGGAATATTTGTGAGTGTAAACGTAGACCCATTCTTCAGTTTACGCAAATAGGGGTTGGAAACCTACGTTCAGGCAGGTCCCGATTGTGCAGGTGCATACCGGTTCCCCATGAGTTATGTCGGGATTTATTACCCGCCTTGTCATTTGTTTTGCCTGCATTTGTCAGTGAAATAAATGACATAAGATAGGCCTCTATGCGTTTGTGTGCCTGATTTTATCTGAACCTGGTTTTCGTGGTCATGGAATGCTCTTATTGAAATGGCTCATTCTGCTGATTTCAATACATCGGTTCGGTCACGTATGAATCCTATTCTTATTCACAGAATTTTAATGAAGTGATACCTTGAATTGTAGGTTAAATAGAGAATATGAACCCGGATTTCTACGTTGCGGAAGCCCGAATTTCAGGGACACATGTTTTCGAAATGCTCATCTTTCAAAGGTTTACTTGAAATAAGCCAGATTGTCTGTCTGAATGTAATCGGGCTTTATTGACAATGCTTCCTTGATTGCATCCACTTCATCAACAGTCCAGAGCTGGATGCGGAGTCCTTTTCTATGAAGTAAAGCCACATTGCCTTCCGAAATATCTTCCTTAAACTGGTACTTGAACGAAATCCCCTGGAACCCGCCTTTCAAAGTCAGCTGTAACGCCCGTTCAAAATCACCATTGGCAGAAAGGTAGCAGTCCGGGTGGTTTTTATATTGCGATAGATGTTGCAGGAAAGTAGCCGTTTCGGATTCCACGAGAATCTGGCGGTGCAGTTTGTATTTATCGGCCAGGGATTGGATTTTATCTGCGATCACATTCATAACGCCGGTCACCTCCAGACTGTTCACAGAACAAGGTGTCCACGCTTTTACATCAAGTGAAATGTGTTTTTGCGGATGATGGGCTGCCATGTAGGCCAAAATTTCTTCGAGCCGGCTGAAGGCTTCATCATTCATACAGGAATCCAGCTGAACAATCTGGCCATCGGTCGTTTCCGGGAAACATCCAGCGGGAATGCTGGTACACTCCGGAAGTTCAGAGCTGTGCGAAAGCCAGATGGTCCGGTCCTTACTGATTTGAATATCGCATTCGATTCCATCCACCGATGAAAATCCATATCGGGCAGCTTCCAGACAGTTTTCCTGATAGGGAGAATCACCACCACCTCCAGCACGATGGGCCAGAATACGGGTTGAATCAAAAACGATGGCGACATCCGGATAGTATTTGATTTTTCCACAACCCAGATTCAGAATCAGATTGAGAAAGAACAAAAGGATGACAACAAACGCTTTCATATTAAAAGCAGTAAGACAAACGAAGGTTCGGAAGTACAGAATAAGGCCATCCTGCTTCCAGGTTTGTTTTTCGCCTGGAATGTAGAACGAACTGAAAAGAGGGCCCCAAATCTGCGGTCAATACATGCCGTCCGGAAACATACAGGTTGCGGCAGATGGCAGGATTCAATGACATTACATTCATAGAATGGGTCATTCATTTGCCAGAAAATCAGTTTTCCCATCATGAACCAATAATAGTTGCCTCCTGAATCCTGTTTTTTGCGGAAAACGGGTGTGCCGGCATTGAATGAAAAAGACCATATTGTCTGGCTTTTCACCAGAAACTTTTCAAAACCCAGCCCAACCTGCCAGCGGAACTTTCCGGAGGCAGCAGTTCGGTCGTATCCGAATTGAATGCCTTCATAATAACCTCCGGCTAAAAGAACCTTTTGCTTTGGGTTCTGACCAAACGCAGTCTGAGACATAAGCAAAAGAATGACGAAACTGCCTGACAGACAAAAGATCAAGGATGTGAATGTGAGTTTCAATTTCGGATACTTCATTCTGGCTGAAAAAAAATGGCGGCCTTCATGACCGCCATTTCTCTTGATTTCATGATATTCTTTAATACCCTGCTTTGGCGCCTCCAATGTTTTCTATCGGATGCCAGGTGGTTTTTGTTTCCTGAAGGTCCAGAATGAAGTAAGGCGACTGGGCATCATCCGTAAACCAATCGGTTTTGTCGTACATATATGCCCGCTTCAGGTTCAAAGCGGATTTCTCCCGGATCATCTTTTTAACGGCCGCATCCTTGTCGCAATAAAGGACGGCATTCACATCCATGTGGTCTGCGAAAAAGGGAGCCAGTTCCGCAACAGAACCGGTGAGGATGTTCACCACACCGCCCGGGACATCCGAACTGTTCAGTACTTCCCCAAACGTAACAGCGCAGAGAGGCATCGAAGAAGAGGCCAGCACAATGCAGGTGTTTCCTCCGGCGATGCAAGCGGCAACCACAGACACCAGTCCGATAAGGGCATTTTCCTGAGGAGCGATGATGGAGACTACACCTGTCGGTTCCGGAGCGGAGAAATTGAAATGTGAGGAGGCCACCGGATTCACAGTACTGGCCATTTGCTGGAATTTGTCACACCAGCCGGAATAATAAATAAGTCTGTCGATCGCCAGATTTACTTCTTCCACGGCTTTGGTTTCGGTGCTGTTTTGCTTCATCAGCTCTTCCACAAACTGTGCTTTGCGGCCCTCCAGCATTTCAGCGATGCGGTAGAGAATCTGTCCTCTGTTCATAGCCGCTCTGCCAGCCCAGCCACCAAAGGCCCCCCGGGCTGCACCAACGGCATCCCGGAAATCTTTTCGTGAGCATTGGCAGACGTTGGCCAGTTTCTCGTTTTTCTTGTTGGTGGCGAGGTAGTACCGTCCGGATTCAGTCCGGGGAAACTGGCCTCCCACATATATTTTATAGGTTTTCAACACTTCCAGACGTTCTTCAGACGGGGTGTTTTTTACAACTTTTGCCATGTTCGATGATTGTATTCGGGTGGTGATTAATAAGAACCTAAGTTTAGGTAAGGTGACAAACCATGCAATCCGCCTTCACGGCCAAAGCCACTTTCCTTGTATCCGCCAAACGGAGAAGTAGGATCGAATTTGTTGAAGGTATTGGCCCAGACCACACCGGCTCTGAGTTTGGTGGTGAGATTGAAAATCTTGGATCCTTTGTCGGTCCACACACCAGCTGATAAACCATACGGAGTATTGTTGGCCTTTTCAATCACTTCATCATCTGTACGGAAACTTTGAATCGCCAGGACAGGTCCGAAGATTTCTTCCTGACTGATCCGGCTCGATTGCGACACGTTGGTGAAGATCGTCGGGCGACAGTAAAATCCTTTGGATGGAAGGGCACAGGATGATTCGAACATCTCGCCGCCTTCGTTGATTCCGATTTTGATGTATTTGTGAATCGTATCGAGTTGGGCTCTGGAATTAATGGCGCCGATGTCGGTGTTTTTATCGAGCGGATTGCCCACTATCAGTGATTCCAGACGGTCCTTGATTTTACGAATCACTTCATCAAACACCGATTCCTGTACGAATAAGCGTGATCCCGCACAACACACATGACCCTGATTGAAGAAGATACCATTGATCACACCTTCCACTGCCTGATCGAGGGGAGCATCTTCGAAGATGATGTTGGCTGCTTTCCCACCCAGTTCCAGTGTGGCTTTTTTGTCGGTTCCGGCGATGGCTCTCTGTATGATTTTACCCACTTCGGTCGAACCGGTGAATGCAATTTTGTTCACATCCGGATGGTTCACAATGGCGGCACCTGTGGCACCGGCCCCCGTAAGAATGTTGACAACGCCCGGCGGCAAATCGGCTTCCTGAATAATCTCCGCCAGTTTCATTGCCGTCAGTGGTGTGGTTTCAGATGCTTTTAAAACGACGGTATTGCCTGTCGCCAATGCGGGTGCAATTTTCCAGGCAGCCATCAGAAGAGGGAAATTCCATGGAATGATCTGACCTGCTACGCCCAATGAATTGGCTTTCCGGTTGGGGAAGGCATATTCCAGTTTGTCGGCCCAACCTGCATAATAGAAAAAGTGATTGGCCGCCATCGGAATGTCAAAGTCCCGGCTTTCACGGATGGGCTTCCCGGCATCCAGCGTCTCGATAATGGCCAGTTCCCGGGCTTTCTCCTGCATCATCCGGGCAATCCGGTAGATGTATTTGGCCCGCTCTTTGGCCGGCATTTTTTTCCAGGTTTTGTCGTAGGCGTTGCGGGCTGCTTTCACCGCTTTGTCCACATCGGCCTCATTTGCTTCTGCCACTTCACTCAGCTTTTCTTCATCGGCCGGGTTGATGGTGTCGAAGTATTTTTTACTGTCCGGCTTTTCGAATTTGCCGTTGATGAACAGGTCGTATTTTGAATCAATTTTTGCGGCACTGCGGCTTTCAGGAGCCGGAGCCAGGTTCCGGGAACTGTCGAATTTCAGCCGGAGGGTATTGTCTTTTTCTTTCGCCATATCGGTATTGGTTGGATCGGGAAATGTGGTTTCTTAGTCGTTTGAGAAATAATTGGATGATTGGTATACGCCCGTCCGCTGCTTCATCAGCTGCATCAACACGTCGTTGGCCAGACTGCTGGCTCCAAACCGGAACCATTGGTTGTTCATCCAGTCTTCACCCAGCGTTTCGTTGAGCATCACCAGATAATGCAGTGCCAGTTTGGATTTGGAAATCCCACCAGCTGGTTTCATCCCAATCTGGATGCCGGTTTTGTAATAGAATTCCCGGATGGCTTCCAGCATCACAAGCGTCACCGGCATTGTAGCGGCAGGTGATATTTTACCTGTCGATGTTTTGATAAAATCGGCACCGGCATACATCGCAATGTCGCTCGCCTTGCGCACTTTATCCAGCGTTACCAGTTCTCCTGTTTCCAGAATTACTTTCAGACGGGCCTTGCCACAGGCTTCTTTAATGGCGGCAATCTCGTCGAACACGAAGTTGTAATCACCCTGCAGAAAGCGTCCGCGGGAAATCACCATATCGACTTCATCTGCACCATCATCGACGGCAAGTTTGGTGTCAAGAAGTTTGATTTCGGCAGACGATTGTCCACTTGGAAAAGCGGTGGCCACAGACGCCACCTTGATTCCTGAATTACCCAGTGCTTTTTTGGCTGTCTTCACCATCGACGGGTACACACACACCGCCGCAACGGTTGGCAAACCCGGATAGGCTTCATGCAGATGCATGGCTTTGGAACAGAGCTGTTTTACCTTTCCTTCGGAATCTTTTCCTTCCAGAGTGGTAAGGTCGATCATGTTCAGTGTGAGAAGCAAACCATTGGTTTTCGTCTCGTTTTTTATGCTCCTTTTCGTAAACCGGGCGGCACGTTCTTCGACGCCCACCTGGTCGATCCGCGAAGGAATGCTGAAATCTGGTATGGAGATCTTTGTTGTCATTGTCAATGGAGATCGGATGGATTGGTTGATAAAACCGGGATTTGCAAACCTACAAATTTTGGTTTTTTAGATACGG
The DNA here is from genome assembly GCA_036759185.1 of Catalimonadaceae bacterium. Lineage (GTDB taxonomy): Bacteria > Bacteroidota > Bacteroidia > Cytophagales > Flexibacteraceae > CAMDMI01. The sequence continues at coordinate 6,355 of DAIOVD010000181.1, forward strand.
TAGATGAATGATTTGTAGCCTGACGATTCGTTTCAAAAATTAAGACGGATCCGGCATAGCGGAAATGATTTCCAGTGAACAGGCAATCAGATTCTCAACGGCTGCGTTGCTGTCTTTCGAAAACTGTTTCAGTACCCGGTTGGCCACAATGGTGTTCAGGCTCAAACACTGGTGCCCCAGCAATCGGCCCAATCCATAAATGGCGGAGGTTTCCATTTCAAAATTGGAAATCCGGTGCTCCTCAAAGCGGAACTTATAAAGATTTTCAATCAGGCCTGGAATGTTCACGTCCAGACGAAGAATCCGTCCCTGTGGACCATAGAATCCCGGACACGTGACGGTTATACCTTTGTGATAATCACTTCCGAAATGCGAAAGCAGCTGTGCGCTTCCTTCGAACACATATGGATTGGTGATTTCTGTACGAATGCCGGTTTGCTCGATGAACGATTGGGCCAGTGCCTTTTCATTGGCCGTCTTTTCGTATTTGTAGTAATTGAGTACGTTGTCGAGTCCCAGTCCGTGTGTTCCGGCAACGAGACTGTCGACCGGAATTTCGGGTTGCAGCGAGCCCGATGTTCCAAACCGGAAAATGTTCAGCGAACGGAATTGATTCCGGATTTCACGGGTTTCAAAATCAATGTTCACCAAAGCGTCGATTTCATTGAGCGCAATGTCAATGTTGTCGGGCCCGATGCCGGTTGAAACAACGGAAATGCGTTTTTTACCTATGTAGCCTGTATGCGTATTGAATTCGCGGTGATGTAGCTGGTGTTCAATCCGGTCGAAATGCTTGCTCACTTTGGAAACCCGGTCTGGATCACCAACAAGGATTACGGTACCGGCGATTTCTTCGGGACGAACATCCAGATGGTAAATGGCGCCTCTGCCATTGATAATAAGTTCGGAGTCAGGTATTTTGGCCATGTATTGGTCTGGTGTAAAATGTTTTTCTGAACGGACGGTCCCCATCAAAACTTCAGACTTGTCCGTTCGATGAATGGTTGAAACAGAGGCTCTGATTGGAAATGAACCTCTGGTTTTTCCGGAAAGAATCTGCAAAGTATGTGGTATCGGTGTTTTCACCGAATTTGTAGGGTGTTTTTTTTTAGTTTGTGGACAAGGTTGTGGTTGAAGAAGCAGGTTTACAAGGGAGAGTTTCAAACTTTTTTATCACAGGCTTGTCTTTGGGCAACCAGATTTTTTGAAAAAATGAAAGGCCCAGAATGGAAGATTCCATAAAAATACCTTGTTTCACACTTTGAAATGATCTGATCCCGGCTTTCGGTGAGTGCGTTTCTGTAACAGTTTCATCTGTTGTGGATCCGGCCTTCAACGGAAGCCATCTTTTTGTCTCACTGTTTAAATTCTTAAAAATCAACATCTTCTTCACCAAATTGTATTTCTATGCTTCTTGAAAAAATAAAAACCACCACTGACTTTCTTCTCGAAAAAACCAATGGATTCCGTCCTGAAGTCGGCATTATCCTGGGAACCGGATTGGGTGGTCTGGTCGGAGAAATCAATGCTGAGCATGAAATTCCGTATGAAGAGATTCCAAATTTTCCAGTCAGCACGGTACAAGGACACAGTGGCCGGTTGATTTTCGGGGAACTGGGAGGAAAGAAAGTGATGGCTATGAAAGGTCGATTTCACTTTTACGAAGGATACAGCATGGAGCAGATCACGTTTCCGGTTCGGGTGATGAAGTCCATCGGAATTCACACTCTCTGCGTTTCCAATGCCAGTGGCGGGGTGAATCCAACGTTTGACATTGGCGAGATTATGGTGATCACAGATCAGATCAACCTGTTCCCAACCAATCCTTTGATCGGTAAAAACTACCCGGAACTCGGCCCACGTTTCCTCGATATGAGCGAAGCCTATGACAAAAAACTCATCGCCGCCGCTCTGGA
>DAIOVD010000182.1:0-8260 GCA_036759185.1 Catalimonadaceae bacterium
GACTTTTGCTCCGGAGGTTGTATTTTTTGTCCACATGAGACACAGAGTTACCAGACTCATCCTGCGTGATGATCCGGTTTGCTTTTGCCGCCAGCTTTTTTCGTTCCGTAGGGTGTGTAGTGGTAGCAGGTTCAAAAGCAGACGACTGTAGACTCTTGCTTCTGAGGTTGTACTTTTTATCCACATGCGAAACAGAATTACCCTGTTGATCCTGCGTGATGACTTCATTGCTTTTCTTAGCCAGCTTTTTCTTCTCGCTGGGAAAAGTGGTCATGGGAGGCTCAAAATTACTGTTCTGAAAATTCTTGCTTCTCAGATTGTAGGACTTATCGATTTTGGTGACGGTATTTCCTTTCTGATCGTTGGCCAGAATCTGATTGTTCTTTTTCTTAAATTTTGTGACTCTCCGGGACGGTTTGGGTTTCTTTTTGTTCAGATTGTCTTCCGTTTTCGATTCTGTTTTCTGCGCAAAGGATACAGAAATCCCTTGACCGGAAATCAATCCCAGAAAGCAGATCAAAACGAAGGCAAGGGTTCTATTCATCATACACCGGAAGGCAAAACTAAGGCTTTGCGACTGTTTCTCCGAAGGAACCACACCGAGATTCCACATATGTAAGGATAAACACTACCTGGGAGGAAAAACCGGACCTGTCCGCAACCAGAATTTTTCCTGGTAGGCATCGAACATGGGCTGTTTCGGCAAGGTAAAAAACAGGGCAAAGCCAAGAAACAGAAACAACGCCAGCCTGGGTGTTTTCTTTGTTTTGCCTGAAAGAAATGTAAAAAACGACAGCCATAGTAAACTGAAACCCGGACCCAGCAACCGGAGATCAAACGTCTCGGCAAAATAGAAATACAAACGGGTGGGAATCATAAACAAGAGATAGCATATCCCCATCAGCAGCAGATGAACCGACACTTCACGTTCAAAGGACGGAGCCGTCTCCAGGGTATCCGTCGTATTTTCGGCTGGCTGTTTCTTAAAATGACGGAACAGAAAAAAACTCAGGATCGCCATGGCGGCCAATCCGGCCCGGAACGAAAAAACCGAACTGCCGGTGTAATCTTTAAAAATCAGCAATTGGTTTCCGAATTCCGTGAAAAGATCCCGCATCAGTTCCTGAATACCGTCCGGGTTGGGATATCGGTCTCCACCTGTCACCTGACCGGAGATCCACCATTCCCAAACGGAGAAACTCACCAGAAATAGTCCATAGCCCAGCATCACCCGAAACAAACGAAGAGATCGAAGACGGTCGGTCCGGAAAGAAGCAGTCACCAGGACAGAAAGTACCAACATCTGACACAATGCAGCATACCGGATCATGGAGGAAAGAATCAACGCAATGAGCAGCAGAAACCAGATAAAAAGGGTACCGTCCTTTTTTGATTTGGCCAGCAACAATGCCACGGTTATCAGGCAGATGATAAAACTGAATTCCGACCAGTTGTATGTACCGACTTCGAGAAGGGTATCCGTGAAAAAGACCAGAATCAAAGGCCAGGAGGGAAGAAAACGCACCCAGATCAATCCAAGAAGGAGGAAAAGAACGGCATGCAACCAGATGTGGTGGGGTACAATGAGATCCGGATGAACCAAATCAACGGCTGCCAGCAAAGCCGGATAGCCAGGGGGATAAGGAGAAAACGATTTTCCCTGTTTGTTGAGGATTCCGGTGATCTTCATTTCCCTGCCTTCCAGCAGGTCATGACTTAGTTCGGCATAGTAACGTCCATCTACAGTCTGGTAGTGCCGCGAATCAAAATGGTGCTTGATACCGGTGACTGACAGCCACAGGAAACCAAATCCCAGAATCCAAAATACTGACAACCAGTAATGCTCTTGTAATTTGGTAGATTGATTTTCAGGAAACGGGGTATTCATTCCATTTATGGCTCTATATTGCGACCGCCTTGGTCACTCTTTTCAACCAGGGGACAAATCTGCGATACATGAACATCACGTACAACAAAACAAAAATTGTTGCCACCGTAGGGCCAGCCTCAAACACAAAAGAAATGCTCCGAAACCTCATTGCAGGCGGAGTTGATGTTTTCAGACTTAATTTTTCACATGGCACGCACGATTCACACCGACCTGTGATTCAGGCTATCAAAGAACTCCGGGAAGAAACCGGAACTTATGTGAGTATCCTTCAGGATCTTCAGGGCCCGAAAATCCGGGTAGAGGAAGTGGAAAACAATGGTGTTGAAATAATAGAAGGAGAAATCCTGACCATTACCACTGAAAAAGTCCTGGGCACATCCAAACGTGTCAGCACATCGTATCAGGCTCTTCCCAACGATGTTTCGGTTGGGGACATGATTCTGATCGATGATGGAAAACTGGAACTGAAGGTAACGTCCACCAATGGCAAAGAAGTAGAAGCCGTGGTGGTGTATGGCGGAATCCTCAAATCCCGGAAAGGAATCAACCTTCCGAACACCAATGTGTCGGCCCCGTCTCTTACAGAAAAGGATTATGCCGATCTTATGTTCGGTCTGGAGCAGGATGTGGACTGGGTAGCCCTGTCATTTGTTCGTACACAGGAAGACATTCTTCAGCTTCGTCGCATTATTGACGAGTCTGGCAAAAAGGTCAGTATCGTTGCCAAAATTGAAAAGCCTCAGGCCATCACCAACATTGATGGAATTATAGAAGCAACCGACGCCATAATGGTGGCCCGCGGAGATCTGGGTGTTGAAATCCTGATGGAAGATGTGCCGGTGATCCAGAAAATGCTGGTTCGCAAATGCAACGAAGCAGCCAAGCCGGTGATTGTGGCAACACAAATGCTTGAAAGTATGATCGAAAATCCCCGCCCTACCCGTGCCGAAACCAATGATGTGGCCAATGCTGTAATGGATGGTGCCGATGCTGTGATGCTTTCAGCTGAATCCGCTTCCGGAAAATATCCGATGCTGGCGGTCCAGAGTATGGCCCGAATCATCAAATCGATCGAAGACAATGTGGACGGGATCTACCATAAACTGGAAGACCCAAGTTCATCAAGTCCAGAGTTTTATGCCAAAAGCCTCATTCACTCCGGATGCGTCCTGGCAAAGCATACGGATGCCAAAGCCATCTGTTCACTCACCAGCAGCGGATATTCGGCTTCCATGATTTCACACCACCGTCCGAAAGCGAATATTTTCATATTCAGCAGGCGTAAAGCACTTCTCACGAAGTTGAGCCTGTACTGGGGCGTTCGTTGTTTTTATTATGAAAGAACCAAAGCCACCGATGATACCATTTCAGAAATTGAAAATATTCTGAAGGAAAACAAATACATCAAAAGTGGTGAGGCATTTATCACCATGGCCAGCATTCCAATTGAGCAAAGACAGCGGGTCAACATGCTAAAAATCAGCACCGTTTCGTAATATTTCAGAATTCCTGGAGCGAGTCCGGTGAAAATGCATTTCTTTTACATTTTTAAAGAGGATGAAGTCCGTCTCATGGGCTTTATGCACAGAATATAAACATTGGATTTCAACAGTTTTGGACTGACCGAAGAAGTAATGGACGGCATTCGGTCGCTGGGTTATAAAAACCCCACTCCTATTCAGATGCAGGCCATTCCTGTGATTAAGGAAGGACGTGATCTCATTGGAAATGCGCAGACAGGGACCGGTAAAACGGGTGCATTTCTTCTTCCGGTGCTGGACTACATCGTTCGCACCAAAGCCCCGGGTATTCAATGTCTGATTCTGGCTCCCACCAGGGAACTGGTAAAGCAGATTGATGAACAGATCGACGGTCTGGGTTATTTTTCCGGAGCCCGTTCTGTGACCATTTATGGTGGAGGAATTGGTGGTGATATCTGGGACAAACAGAAAAATGCCCTTCAGGAAGGAGTTGACATTGTGGTCGCTACGCCTGGCCGGTTAATGGCCCACATGAAAATGGGGTATGTGGATTTTTCCACGCTCACCATGCTTGTTCTGGATGAAGCCGATAAAATGCTGGACATGGGATTTCTGCCGGACATCGAAGAAATTCTCCGGAGCCTTCCTGCCAAACGACAGAATCTGATGTTTTCGGCAACCATGCCTACCAAGATTGAAGAGCTGGCCCGAAAAATGCTCGACAATCCCTTCCAGATCAAAATTCAGGTTTCCAAGCCAGCCGAACGAATCACACAACGGATCTTCCTGGTGAACGACCGGAGCAAGATTGGCTTATTGACCATGATCCTGAAAAAGCTGGATTTCACTACGTTGGTGATCTTCACTTCGACCAAAGCAGCCGTAAACGATATCGTCCGCAGTCTGAAAAAAGAAAACCTCCCGGCAGAAGGTATCAGTTCCGATCTGGACCAGAACCAGCGGGAACAGATGGTTCGGGATTTCAAAAACAGCAAATTTACCATCCTGGTTGCCACCGATGTGATGAGCCGGGGAATTGATATCGATGGAATCAGCCATGTGATCAATTTTGATATGCCGCCAGATCCGGAAGACTATGTGCACCGCATTGGCCGGACAGCCCGCGGATCTTCAGCATCAGGAGTAGGCATCAGTTTTGTGAACGAACAGGACATGGGCCGATTGCTCAATGTGGAAAAGCTGATTGAAAAGCAGATTACACAATTGCCGGTTCCTCCTCAGTTTGGTCCGTTTCCGGTTTATGGAGAACGCAAAAGAAGAGAAGACAACCGCGGAGGAACGAAAAATCCCAAAGGAGGAAATCAATCCAAACCACGGAAGTTCAAAAAACCGGCTGCACGCCCGATGGGTGAACGCTGACAGAATTTTTTAGAATCCTTAACATTTCGCGTTTTGGCACAAAGGTTGCGTTGTCGTACCATTGTTCAACCAATTGACAGTGCTATGAAAAAGATTATTCTACTCACTCTTTCGACAATCATATTCTCATTATCGGCCTTTTCTCAGGTTCTTCTTTCCGAAGATTTCCAGAGCTATGCCGGATTTGGCTCAACATTAACCGGTGGCTGGTCGAGCAGCATCGGAGGATTTAAAGTTCAGCTTCGAACTCAAACGGGCGATACATCCATTAAAATATGCGAAGCCATTATTTTCAACAGCCACAAAATTGACTCCCTCACCACTCCATCATTCGGTCCATTGGCAGCCAATGCCAGTTTGACATTTAAAAGCCGTATGGTGGATGGGTACACAGGAACCACCGCTTTTTACAATCATATTCCGGTTGCAGGTGACAGGGTAGCCGCTTACGTATCAGCAGACGGAGGACCGTTTGTTTTTCTTCAGGATTTAATTTCCGGCTATCCTGCATCTGGTGTCGGATTCGCCGATTTCAGCCTGCCTCTGAATGGCTATTCCGGAAGCAGCGTCAAAGTCAAATTTGTGGTTTCGGCAACCAACCCGGGGACATCCGGATGGAATCCAAGCTTTGATAATTTCATTGCCACCAACCTCACTTCCAACGCAAAAAACATTCAAAACCAAAACGGAATCAGCGTATTACCGAATCCAAGTACCGGAAATGTACAGGTAACCGCATCCGGATTCAGTAACCAGGCACATGTGGAAGTATTCAATATCCTGGGAAGCAGAATGTTTATTGGCAATCTGTCCGGTGGAAAAGCAACCCTTGACCTATCCGACCTCAAATCAGGGGTATATCTGATCAAAGTAACAGAAGGAAAACAGGTTGCCGTCAGCCGACTGATCCTGAAATAGCAGTGACACAAATCAACATCCGGAAAGGGGCAGACCAACATCTGCCCTTTTTTGTTGCCCTACTGAGTTTTTCGTTTGTCCGGGTTCAGATTGTATGGTGAATAGGATTTGAGGTCACAATCATTTTTATTTGGCCATCCGGCATTTCCTATGAAAAATCCCATCGTACTTCTGGTTGCTCTCCTCCTCTCCTTCGGACTGGGCTTTGTGTTTCACTCCATTCTGGCGAATCAGCGGGGGCCTGTTGCTCCTCCCAAAAAAGTGACCGGCATCGGGGGAATATTCTTCAAATGCAAAGACCCGAAAAAACTGAGGGAATGGTATCATACCCAACTTGGACTCGCCACCAATTCCTATGGTGCGGTTTTCGAATGGCACCAGGGGGCCGATTCCACCAAAAAAGGTTTTACGCAATGGAGTCCATTTAACGAAAAGACCAGGTATTTCGAGCCTTCCACCAAGGATTTTATGATCAATTACCGGGTCGAAAACCTGACTGGCCTGGTAGCAGACCTGAAGAAAAACGGGGTCACAGTCGTGGATACCATTTCATCATACAGCTACGGAAAGTTTGTCCACATCCTGGATCCGGAGGGCAACAATCTGGAACTCTGGGAGCCCAATGACGAGGAATACGATAAAATGGGCAAACAAATGGGCGCTTCCACAACCAAGTAAAAAGGACAGGGACCGAAATGAAAAAAGGGAAACAGCCGGAATCCGGTTTGCGCCACATCCTGACTCATGCGCACAAGGACGGCATGATTGCATTTATGCATGACCATCCGGATACTTTTGGTGAACTGGTGGATCTGGCGGTTGCAGATGAAGGCAAACTTTCCTGGCGGGCTGTGTGGTTGTTGTGGAGTTGTATGGAAGCCAACGACCCAAGGATCCGTCCGTTTATACCACGGTTTCTTGAACTACTGCCTGGCGGAAACGAAAGTTACCAACGGGATGCTCTGATGGTTCTCCAGCGGATGGAACGAACAGAAGAACAGGACGGTATCCTTTATGATATCTGCACCCGGATCTGGGTGAAAGTCAACAGCATTCCATCTGTTCGGTACAATGCGTTACGATGTATGGTGTCGATTGCCCGAACGTTCCCGGAGCTGGCTGCCGAAACCATCAGTCTGGCAGAACCGAAATATGTCAACACACTTTCTCCGGGTGTCCGCCATTCGGTTGCCCGGATCTTAAAGGAAATCTCCTGAAACAAATCTTCGAAACAATGAATACCGCCTGGGCACCGTCATTTCAAATCTTCTCTCCCAAAAAGCTGATTGGTTTTCAGCTGAACATGAGTCTTGTTCAAAACCGGACCGGAGAATTGTGGCAGCAGTTCATGCGAAACCGTCATCTCATCCAGAATCCACTTTCAACGGAAAGGATTTCCATGCAAATCCATCCGGCAGGCTATTTCTCTGATTTCAATCCTACCAAATCATTTACCAAATGGGCGGTGGCCGAAGTCTCCGATTTCACCCATGTCCCGGAAGGGATGGAAACAATTGAAATACCGGGAGGATTGTATGCCTGTTTCCATTACAAAGGCTCATCAGCCGATACACGGATTTTCATCTACATCTTTCAGGAATGGCTGCCAGTTTCCGGATATGAGCTGGATGATCGCCCCCATTTTGAGATTCTGGGAGAGCGTTACAAAAATCTGGATCCGGAATCCGAAGAAGAGATCTGCATCCCGGTGAAACCGGTTCAACCAAATAACAGGCTGACCGATTCATCGGGCAATTGATTTTCGTTGGGGAAATCTGATACATTCGTGTCTAAAATTCAAAGTGTCAATGCCTGAATATGGTTGACTGATTTTTTTGCACCAATCCCTGATTATGTCTTCTTTGTGGAATGAAATCAACCCTGATCGCAGGTATCGTACTGCTGCTGAGTTTTGCCGGGAGGGCGCAGGACCAGGTGAAAATAAAAATGGAAAAGGAAGTGATGGACGGCAAAATCCTGTTTGTGGACTGGAGTCTGGTAAAACTCATGCTCCCTGACGGCCGAAAGAAGAAAATAGCCATGTCATCGGTGGATTCCATTTACAGCTCCGACTCTACCGTAAAAGCCGAAATACGAAGATGGAAAACCATCTTGCCGAAACTCAAAGAAACCCCGCTGCAGGGACCACACCATCAACCGGGAAATATTGTGGTTGCCATTTTGGACACAAGCAAAGCTACGGGCAAAGAGACAGTCCGATCTCTGGTTCTGACGCAGATCTCACAGGATCGAACCCAGACAAAGCTGATACGGGCGGGGGATGCCCTCAATACGGCCGGGACCTGTATTCTGCTGGGGGTTTTGTCGACATCCATCGGCACCATCGTGTCGGCAAAGGGAAATTCCGATGCCGGAATCGCGTTTCTGGCCGTAGGTGGCGTTCTTTCTCTCGTTGGCATTGGCAACCTCATCACTTCCGGGAACATTTTACGCGGCACAAAAGCCCAGGATTTGCGAATCGGACTGGGCGGAACCTCGGCCGGATTGCGATACCGGTTTTAACATGGGGATGTGTGATGAATGATGAGTGATGAGTGATGAGTGATAAATAATATGCAGGTTAATGGTT
>DAIOVD010000183.1:0-8242 GCA_036759185.1 Catalimonadaceae bacterium
GACGCCAGAAAACTACCGCCTGTTTGATGATGTATTTTCGGTGTACAAAGGAATTTTGCTTACAGTGGCGCCAACAGCGCCAAGTTATGAATGATGAATGATGAGTGATGAATGATGAATTATAAATGATGCTCACTTTGGCGCCAATAGCGCCAAATGATACGTTATGAATAATGGATACAAAAGGTTGATCGTAGTGGCGCACTTAGTGCCAGGTGATTTGTGAAAAATGCAGAATATTGCTTGCGAAGGGGAACAGATGATTCTTTGAATCACGCACTTTGGACCCTCATTATTTCACCTTCAACACGTCTTTCCGGAATCGGTTTATTTTTTGTTCTGATTTTGTGGCTGTGTCAATATACCGGATTTTGAGGCTGTTAGAACTTGCTCTTAAAACTCTACCCGACACCTTTTTACCTGATACATCAAACTCAACCGAGTCGCCCTGTTGAATTTCTTCTGCCGGAGGAGCAGGCTTTTTCATTTCACCTGGTTTTTCGAGCGTTACGGGTGCCACCACAACATTCGGGATTGGAACGAGAGAAATGACATTGGCCCTCACTTCACAGTATTGGCGACAGCCAATGATGGAATATTGTTTGCGGAATGACACCGACCAATCACCCAGCACCTGATTGCTGTCCAGTTTGGTATGATTCACAAGGTCACTCTTCGCTTCTTCCACGAGATTGTTGTGCTCCAGCCCGCCAATCAGACCCAAAAACAGGAAGGTAGACGCATTGCCGGAAACCGATCGTACAACGTGGTATTTATCTACGGGAATTGCCACACTGGAATTCACCGTACCGGCCCAATACTGAGCACAACCGGAAACCAGAACCAGGACGAAAAAAGGGAGCAAAAGTTGGAGGCGATGTGATTTCATGGAAAACAATTGAATTTCAATTTTACCAAACCGGTTTGAATTGACAAAACTGGAATCAATCAGTAGCTGGTGAATAGGAATGAGGAGACAGGCGGAACGTGGTGCAATATGCGCCAAATCAGGTTGCAGGCCCCCCTTTTGACCGAAAATGGTCCAACTGCTTCATGAAACCTCTTTGAACTTTGAACCTGAAACTTTGCACTAATAAACCGTAAAATCCCGTAACAATCCGATGACAGGATGTAAATCCCAGCCACTTCAAAGTCCGAAATTTGCTGAGTACCAGCCTCTGATTTCGTGCCCGCTAAAACCCCATCCAAACGTTCGTTCTCACCTGTCCGGAAAACATTACTGATTCTGGCCATATCGGTTGGGGTGCTGGTGTTGCTTGTGTTTATTTTCATATCACCCATCACCAAATACCTCGTGGAACGATATGACCAGAAATACACCGGCCGGGAAATCCGGATGAAATGGGCCTTTGTGAATCCATTTACCGGCTATGTTCATCTGGAAGGATTGGAAATCTCTGAAGCGGATTCCACAAACACATTCATCAAAATGGATGCCCTCAATCTGGATTTCGCCATGGCCAAAATGCCGGGGGGCCTGATTGAAATATCTGAAATGACACTGATCCGACCCTGGTTTGTACTTCAGCAAACGGATACAACGTTCAACATCGACGACCTCATTGTTCGCTTTGCGTCAAAAGACTCGGTTGGTGGTCCGAAGAAAGAACCCGTCCGGTTTAACCTTTTGACATCCAAAATTGAAAACGGTGAATTTCATTTCCGGGAAACCACCATCCCCGTTCACTATTTCGTACAGAAACTGAACCTCAATTCGTCCGGTATTCAATGGGATAAGGACAGCACGCAGGCGGAATTTTCATTCCGGAACGGCATGAGCACCGGAAAGATTCAGGGAAACATTGGTCTCAACATATCGTCGCTGGCATACCGGTCAAAGCTGAACATCCAAACCCTGGATCTTCAGTTTTTCGAACAATACCTACGGCAGATTGCAAAGTACGGACGATTCAGGGCAGTTCTGGATGCCGACATTCTGGCATCAGGGAATTTCCGCGATGCCAGAGACGTGGATTCCAGGATGACGGCCCAGATCCGGGATCTGCACTTTGGGAAGGACATAGACAACGATTATACCTCCATTGAATTGTTACGGATCCGCTCCAATCGGGTAAATCCGAATGCCGGAATCTATGATTTCGATACTATTTCTGTGGTGAGGCCTTATTTTAAATACGAGCGATATACACGGGGAGACAATATCCAAACCATGTTTGGCGGCAAACTTGCACAGGTTTCGGCCGACAGCACCCAATTCAACCTGATCATTGAACTGGCACGGTACATTCAGAAAATGGGGGAGCATATTCTGGAGGCTGAATACAAAGTCAACCGGTTGTCGGTTTCGAAAGGGCATTTCATTTTCAATGATTATACGCTTCCAAGTAAATTTTCCGTTGCCACCGATTCCTTATCGCTCACCGGGACCGGAATCAATAAAAGCAAACCGAAGGTAAACCTCCATCTGCAAACGGGGCTTATTCCAAATGGAAACATAGACATTGACCTGACTCTTTACCCGCACGCGTTGAAGGATTTTGATGCCACCTACCATCTGGAGAAAGTTCCTATGGTGGTGTTCAATCCATATCTGGTTTCGGCTACTTCCTATCCGATGGAACGGGGAAGTCTGGAATTGAAAGGCCAGTGGAATGTACGCAACGGACAGATTCAGAGTCAAAATAATCTTCTGATGCTGGACCCAAGGGTTTCGGACCGGGTAAAAAACCGGCAGACTCCCTGGATTCCGGTGCCGTTGATTCTGGCTTTTGTGAGGGAACGTGGCAATGTGATGTCGTATTCCATCCCCATTAAAGGCAACCTGAACGCACCCGGCTTTTCCATCTGGGATCCCGTGTTTGATGCGTTGAAAAACATGATCATCAAACCACCAACCGTGCCTTATGGGCTACTGGTGACCCATGTGGAAAACAAACTGGAACAGTGGATCAACCTGAAATGGGAAACCCATTCAGCCCGGTTGCGACCCAATTCGGAACGATCAATGAAGCAGTTGTCCCAATTTCTCAAAGACAATTCAAATGCCCGGATCGCAATTCAACCCGAAATCTTTGAAGACCTGGAAAAGGAAACCATTGCCATTTACGAAGCCAAAAAGGCCTTCTTTCTTCTCCATCACCCGAAAGCCCGCCGGAATTTCAGTGAGTCCGATTCTCTGTCCGTTGAAAAAACAGAGATTGACAACAAGGACTTTCAAAACTATCTCACTGACCGCATCACCGATCCTTTGTTGTTTACCACGCAGCACAAAAGTCTGAATGTACTGGGCGAAGACCGGGTGAACCGGGAGTATGCTCAACTGAGCCGCAACCGGAGACGGACCTTTCTTTCCTGGTTTCAGGAAGGAAACCAGACGGCCCGAATCCGCTTTTCTCCTGACACGAAACAGCAGCCTTTTAATGGCATTTCCCTGTATAAAATCCGGTATGAAGGCGTGCGGTCGGAAAAACTGACGGCGCTGTATGAACGATACCAGAACCTGAACGACGACCTGCCCCGAAAGAAATTTCAGAAGAAACGACCCTTCTGGCGCAATTTCTTTTAGGCTCTCCATTTCATCACTCTGAACAGCCGCCATTCATGTTTAATCAATCTTCAGGCACTCCATTTCCCATCCGGCTGGCAGCGGTTTTGTTGTCCTTTTCCATTATTCTGTTGCTGGCTTATCTGGGGCAGGATATTTTCATACCGATGACACTGGCGGTTTTGTTTGCGATTCTGCTCCGTCCGTTGGTGGTATTTTTCCAGGTACGACTTCGGTTTCACCTGGTCTTGTCTGTGTCACTGACTGTTCTGTTCGGGTTGATTCTTTTATCGGCCCTGATCCTGTTTATTTCGGTGCAGGTGAGCAACATAGCCGGCGACTGGCTGCAGATCAGGAGTAATTTACTGGCGAATTACGAGCACCTTCAGCAATGGGTGGAGCACCGGTTCGGGATCAGTTTTGTGCAGCAGAATCTCTTCCTGAAAACGGCTTCCCGCGATTCGATTCAGGACGGGAAGGCCATTCTGAGCAATACCCTCAATACGTTCACCGGCACATTGCTCAATCTGGTTCTGGTTCCGTTTTACACGTTTTTGCTCCTCCTCCATCGCAACCTGCTCATCGTATTTTTACTCAAACTGTTTTCATCACAACCCCAAAGCCGCATCCATCTGGTGCTCATGAAGATCAAAACCGCCATCCAGAGTTTTCTGCTGGGGACCCTGATCGAAATGGGGATTGTGTCCGTTTCCACTATAGCCGGCCTTTATATGATTGGTTTGAACTATGCTGTTTTGCTCGGTCTGATCACCGGTATTCTCAATCTTGTTCCATATATCGGAATTGTGATTGCCACATTGCTCACTCTGGCTGCTACCCTTTCCGGCCATGCCAGTTTTTCAATGGTACTGGGCGTGGTTATTCTCAATGCCGTGATCCATTTGCTGGATGCCAATGTGCTGGTTCCGTTGGTGGTGAGTTCGAAGGTAAAAATGAATGCGCTGCTGTCGGTGATCCTGATCATCATCGGGGGACATATTGCCGGCGTGGCAGGTATGTTTCTGGCCATTCCCATTGCCGGGGTGGTTAAAATTATTTTGGATGAATCTCAGTCTATGGCCGCCTGGGGCTATTTAATGGGCGACTCCATTCCTCCCTCCGCTGAATGGCAACAAGTCCAGAAACCCGGAATCGAACCAACGCATCCGGAACCGGCACCGCACGGAACAATTGGATGGATTAAGAAGGTGATTGAGAAAATCAGGAATTAGAAATTGGGCGGAACCATGATTCTTTGAAATTCATCAATACCCACGAATCACGAACCACTCACTGTATTCTTCCCTCCTACCGTTCAGGTAAATTATTGGGGTTTGAGAAGATAAACGTTCGCCCGAAGGGTTTCTTGGATAGGTAGAGTTTGATGAACGTTTTATGCTGAATCCAACGCCTTTGCAGCGTGTTGTAATTATCATCAAAGGTCTTCTGATCATTCGATTTTGTTTCGACCGTTTCAAAATACTCCCATTTCACCGATCGAAACAGGGCATCACTTGTCTGGAGTAGTGAATCCACATCATGAATCAAACCTGTAAAATAGGCGTCCTTTCGTTTGGGTATGAAACGTTGATTGAAGTAGTCGATATATGATGAAAATTCATCCGAGGCTTTGTTCAACAAAGTAAAAGCAGTACTCAGTTTTTTAAATTCATGGTTCCCGACATGGCTTTTATAAGCCCTTGCTTCCTGCACAGATGCGTAGTTATACAACCGCTGCCCGTTGAACCATTTGAGGTAAAAGGAATCCCTTTGCTGTGGGGTAAAGGACGACACCAACCGGATGGTATCTTCAAAACGGTAATTCCCTTCCAGCTTACAGAGTTCAAACCTGCCCTCGATGTATTCGGTCATGGAAAGAGGCCGGCCCACAATCTGCCACATCTGGTGATACGGGAAGTGCGACTGATTGAAAACCAATGGATCCGGAGCGAAAAACTTTCTGCCGGGAGGCTTATCTGAGGCAGCGTCTTTCAGATCCCAGGTGGCATCAAATTGCTGCAATTTGCCTTTGTACCGACACACATTCCAGGCATGACCGATGGATGCTTTATTGGTGGTAAACCCGGTAATGAAATAATTCTCGATGCCCGTTTTTGTACACAGATAGTGAAATACATCCGCCACATCCTGGCACACACCCAGCCGGACTTTGAGAATCTCCGGTATGGAAGAGGTCTTTCTCTGGAAGTCATAAATTCCCAAATGGTCGTATTGAAATGACATGATCAACCAGTAGTAAATGGCCTCCACACGAAGATCCGGTTCCGGAAAACGGGATTGGAAATAATGGACCAACCGGGCCGTATCTTTTTCTATTTCAGGGGTTAGTCCTTCCAGTTGAACAGCAAAAATTTGCGGTTTGGAAACATGGACCTGTGATTTGGAATTCTTATTCCGGGGAGTCGTCTGAGCGTTCGCTTCCGGGCACATGGGTGCGACAGCCATCAGACAAATTCCTAAAAACAAGCAGGCAAGTATCCGTTTCCTTTCCAATCGAATCCCTTTATTGGGCAAATCTAAATTTTTATTTTTTCTCTTCCCTTCCGGACCTTTTCAAGGCCTCTGGCCATAATTGACAATTTCAAGGGAATTGACTACAACCCTGGATTCGAAAAAACCACCATTCACTACTAACCCTAAAGACGCTGTTCTACTCAAATCCTTTGAACTTTGAACCCGCAACTTTAAACTACTCTACTTCTTCCACTTCGAAATTTCCTTCCGCTTGCGGTACACTTTTTCGTTGGAATTGGTCTGGGGATTGAAGTACCAGATCTTGTAGATCGTACCATCCACTTCCTGCACCAACCCTTTGAAACTCTTTTCCTGGTCATAAAACAAAACCGTATCGCGGGCAACAATTTCTGTCGGAGGCAATACCATTCGGGATTCTGGTTCTTTCGGAAACTTAGGACTGGCGAAAGCGATGGCTTGTCCCGCTTTGCCTGCTCCTGAATCCGGCACCAACGAAATGACGCTGGCCTGTACATCACAATGCTGGCGGCGCCAGAACAGAATGTTGGAAGTTCGCATTGACACCATCCAATCGCCCAGAACCTGATTCGAATCCAGTTTGGTTTTCAGGATCAGATCCGATTTGGCTTCCTCGATCAGGTTCACATGGTTCAACCCTCCGAATCCGAAAATAAGCAGGGTTTTGGACTGGCCGGTGACGCGTTTCACCACATGATACTGATGGAGCGGAATGGCGAGACTGGAAGAATAAGAACCTGTCCATTGCCGGGTACAACCGGAGATCAGAACCAGGACAAAAATAGCAGGCAACAGGGATGTGAGACGTGATTTCATGGACCAGAATTGAGTTTCAATAATACTTTACCGGATTGAATCAGCAAAATGCAATCAACACAGCTTCGCAACCGGTAGCTACCTCAGCTTTGGCTCTTATGCGTTGATGATCCGGATGACCGACCCAACCGTTGGCAGTTGTGACAGGTTGGGAATTGCACCTCCCGGACACATCTGGTCTGTAACAGGCACCGAACATCCTTGGGTCGGTATCAAAAATGGGAGATAACCACTCTTCTTCCGCAAGGGTGAAATGCCCGGATTCGAATGAAATCACCTGCAACGATTCCGGAAGATGATCTGTTCACTTCAACTGGCACAATGGATTTTTCATATGAAGAACCGACAACTATGGTCACATAAAGTGAAAACCGGAAGAGTTCTTCGATGTAAATGGTCGCTGGTAGTGCATGTAAGAAAAGAATGAATACTGGCCATTTACAACAACCAGATTCGAAAATAGAGCCAATTCCAACCACCATGTTTCCGATACTAAATATCCACGAAGAAATCATTTTGCGTACCGAGCCGCCTCCAGGAGCCAGAAACTGGCTTTATGACTTCCCAGCGGACATCCAAAAAAATATTTTCTTGATTTTCATCATTTTTTTTGCACGGATGCTATTTATTCATACGTTTGTCAAAACAACATCGCATTAAATCATTGTTCCACCTATTTAGAATATATGCGAATAACTTTTCTTCTCTTTTAGTTTGATCTGAAGCCGATTTTTCGGTCTTGACCACCTTTTCTATAGTCCTTGAATTTTCAGAATTTACTTTCGGGTAATTAATGATTTGGTAACATATCAATATCCGGTTATTTCTGATACGATCATTGCTATTTCTTCTTACTGATTGCCTGGCATCATCATTTACGATGTAGAAAGGTGATTTTATTAACTTTTTCGTCACGAAAGCCTGATTCTATACTTTTCAGGAGTATACGGCATAAAAATAGTCTGTAATGAACATAGAAACGGACAGCAGGGCAAGAAGAGGCTTCAACTGAAAGAGAAAATTGATACGATTTCCAACCTGAATAACACTCCATAGCCGAACTTCAATTGTCCGGAATTGGACTCCATCAACCCTACGAGATCAAACGAATTCCAACAAATCAAGAACCATTCAAACGACTGAAAGACTGGCTTTATTCTTCCTAATTAAGTAAGAATAAGCTGACAGCTCGCGGATTCATAAAAACAGAGTAACCGGAAAATCTGAACCAGAGTACGGCAGCGGAAAACCTGAAAAGCTGAGAGAGAGTATGGGAAACAATCCAATGAAAAACAATCCAAACAACTGGCATGCCTGGAACAATCTTCAGCCACCAAAACCAAGCCCTGGAGGCACACTTCATGTAGTCGGTGACCTTATCCTAAT
>DAIOVD010000184.1:0-8239 GCA_036759185.1 Catalimonadaceae bacterium
CACAACAGCCATATTCTGCAGGATGGCAAAATCCTCATCACGGGAAATTTTGTGAAGTACAACCGTCTGGCTTCAAAAAACATCGCCCGGCTTTTATCAAATGGATTGCCGGATGCCAGCTTTCAATCGGGGGCAGGAACAGACACCACCGTTCTTTGTGCCGAACAGCAATCCAACGGAACTATACTCATTGGGGGATTGTTCCGGAAATACAACGGTATTACAAAACAGTATTTGGCCCGGATTGGCGTGAATGGATTGCTGGACAATTCATTTCAAACAACAGTTGACAGTATGGTGCAGGCTATTCAAATACTGCCAAATCAGAAAATCCTGATTGCGGGCAATTTCACCCAATGCAATGGCCAGAGCCGGAACCGCATTGCCATCCTCAATCCGGATGGTTCGCTTTCTTCCGATCCTGATTTTGGATCAGGTGCAAATGGGCCTGTTCTAACGGTTGCTCTTCAGGCAGATGGTAAAATCCTGATAGGAGGTTCCTTCACGACTTTTAATGGCCAGGTGAAACAACCCATTCGTTTACTTTCGGATGGATCATTTGATTCCGGATTTCTTGGGAATATTCCTGGGTTTGATCCTTCCCAGGAAGTAACAAAACTGGTTCCCGCTCAGGACGGAGGAATCTGGATGATCTGGTCTGGTGGACTTCAAAAATTAAAGGCAGACGGAACTCCTGCTAACAGTTTTGTTTGCCCAAACATGGGAAGCTGGATAAACTTTTTCAGGTTAAATGATGTGGTTGAGGATGGAAATACCGTACTTCTGGCAGGTGCATTTGGATGGGTAGGAACCAATTCCAACCGCTGTGCCAGCTTAATCAGAATGGACCTTCATGGAAATCTGATTAACTTATGCGCTGCAGCCTGGGGTGACTCCTGGATTATGGATCTGGATGTACTTCCCGGAGGTAAAATCCTGGCTTCCGGGGGCATTTACCCTATGTATCCAGGAGTTGGACCAATGGGAATCAGCCGGTTGCAAACCAATCTTCGGGTAGACCCAACCTTCAATGCCTCCCAATACACTGCCGGTGTTTGGAATGTGGCAGAACAGCCGGATCGTAAGCTAATTATTACAGGTACATTTCACCATGTTCAAGGCCAGGAACGTCAGCGGATTGCCCGGCTGAATGAGGATGGCACATTAGACCCGACATTCTATGCCAAAATAGGCGATTTACACAATAGAGAATATGATCCGGGGGGACTGGTTACAAGTAATACAAGGATACAACCCGATGGTAAAATACTGGTTTCCGGGTGGTTTTACAGGGTGAATGATCTTCCGGCAAGAAGGCTGGTAAGACTCCATCCGGATGGCTCACTGGATGCCAGTTTTAAAGTTGATACCACAGTTCTGACCAGTGACGTGCAGGATCCGCCATTGCTGCTTTGTCCGGATGGAAAGATGTACACCAACAAAGGAAAATTCCCCTATCGGCTTTTGCCAAATGGAAGCATTGACCCATCCTTCCAGATTCCGGCCATCACGAACAATGGAGGACTTATCAGGTCTATGGCTTTGCAGGCCGATGGAAAGTTGCTTTTTGTAGTAGATAGAATGACACAGGTAAATGGGGTTAACCGAAAAATCATCGCCCGACTATTACCGAATGGTCAGTTGGATCCTGACTTTAATGTTGGAACCGGCCCTGTGATGGCAAACAATTATACAGAAACACGAATTCGCCCCCTCGCAAACGGCAAGATTTTATTCTCTGCCACTTTCACTTCGTTTAACGGATCTTCAAGGCGAAATCTTGTCCGGCTGTTACCCAACGGAAATGTGGATCCGGACTTTAATCTCAATACGTCACTGGCGCATAAGGATGCCCTGATCGTCTGTGTTCAAAGCGATGGTAAAATCCTTCTTTCGTTGGGCATAAATGCTCCGGTAGGTGGCATGGATTATTTTCTTGTACGGATTGATTCATCTGGTAATCAGGACTTGACATTCACACCTCTTCCCTTGATCAGCCACCGGCTTACCGGAACGCTGTTGGCTTCGGGGAATATCATTTTGAGTGGAAATGGCGCTGCAGGCACACTTAAGGCCGCTTTCCCGGACGATAATGCCCAACATACCGGAAAGGAGCTGATTCGTCTTTTTGGTAACCCAACCAATCTGCCAGACCCATACAATTTGATTAAGGGTACCGTATTTAAGAATGTAAACAACGATTGCATCAAAGATGCCAATGAAGACCCTGCTCTTTACCGGATAATGAAGGCGACACCCGGGCCGGTTTGGGGAAATACAGGAACCAACGGACAATATGAAATCAAATCTGACTCCGGTGTTTACCAGGTTTCTCAGGTCCTGAATCAATTTCAAAATCTGATTGAAAACCAGGTCTGCCCGATCAGTAATGCAAGTCATACCGCCAGTTTTGAACATACATTGGGCGATACCATATCCGGACTTGATTTTGCCAACAACGCAGTTGAATGTCCATTTCTTACAGTAAGTGTGGCCTCCAACCGAAGACGATGCTATCACGTAGAGAATACGTTTGTTAATGTATTTAATCAGGGCTATGCCGCCTCTTCACCCCAAACAAAGGCCTATGTAAAATTGCCGAAATGGGTCACGCTTCAATCTGCTTCCATGGCTTACACATTCAACCCTGCTGACAGTACCTATATTTTCAACATTGGCACCATCCAGGCTCATTCAGGCGTCACCATTCAAATCACAGACTACGCTGCCTGTGGTCCGGATTATGGAAACATAATCCTTGTCTATTCGGCATGGGTAACGCCCTCCAACAATTGCATTCCGGTATCTCCCAATTTTGATGGTGTGGATCTTACGGTGAATGCAGGGTGCAAAGACGAAAAGCCACGGTTTAAAGTGCTCAACAAGGGAACCTTTATGGCAAGTGCCCGGGCATTGCGGGTTTATGTGGACAGCCTGTTTGCATTCCAGCATTATTTTCAATTGGGTGCTGGTGATAGCCTTGTTTTTGCACCTCTGGTTTCCGGGGACCATACCGTTCGGGTTGAAGTACCCCAATCACCCTTTCATCCCACATCGTCGTTTGCGGCAGATGAAACCAACTGCCTTGGTATGCCGGATGGATTCCGGTATTTTGCTCCGCCCGTTCATCCCAATGTATCCATCAATGGCCTTCCTCTGGAAGGACCTGCAGGGAGAAATGCATTGCAGGTCTCTCCTATTGGTTCTGGAACGGAAGGTAAAATACTCGCAAACCGAAGCCTCACCTATCGGATAAATTTTCAGAATACCTCTTCGGATTCGATTCATCATGTGGTCATTATGGATACCCTGCCAGAAATGGTGGATATGAGTACCCTGCAATTGGGCGCATCATCACACCCGTATCAATTTTCCGTTTCTGGCTCGGGAAGACCAGTTCTTACATTCAGTTTGAATGGAATCTCATTACCAGACAGTGGTGTGAACGAACTGGCGAGCAATGGCTTTGTCAGTTTCAGCATTATGCCATTCGGATCAACTCCCCTCGGCACCCGGATTGAAAATTCTGCAACCATTTATATGGATTACCAGAAACCACTTTCCACCAACCAGACGCTCAACACCCTTTATAATCCGGATCTTGTTCCGGGACTGGTCGATTCGATTCAGATCATAACCTCGGTTAAGGAGGTCCACTTGTCAGGACAAAAGATTTCCATTTTCCCAAATCCAACAAAAGGGAATCTGGAGATTAATCTGCCGGAAGCGGGACAGATGCAACTTTTTAACGTTCAGGGAGAAAGGGTGATGGAGGGTTCCGTCCGGAAAGGGTCGAATCCGATCCAACTGACAACTCTTCCAAAAGGACTTTATCTGGTTCGTTTTCAGATTGGAGAACAACAGGAAGTGCGGAAACTGGTGCTGGAATAAGTGCCTGTCAACCGAATGTCAATGTGCACCTTACCGAAAAGAGAAAAAATAGATGCTTACGCTTTGGTAAACTTTGGCGCAATGTTTCCGAAACTTTGGCGCAAACTTTCCGAAACATTGGCGCAATCTTTCCGCAACATTGGCGCAATCTTTCCGGATATCCTGGTTAATGTTACGAGCAAACAAGGTTATCCGGAAGTATTCCCTGCCGCAAAGACTTTGTGCCGGCATAGTATTTCCGAACGACGATCTGGTAGGTACCCGGTGCTAAGACCGGAATCTGAAACATCAGTTTCTGTGGTTCGAGGATGGACACAACCCGTACCTGCGTTTCCTGTTTACTGACGGTATCAATAAAAAAGATACCGGCCTTAGGCTCCCCTGCCTCGTATTTGAGTTCATATCCATAAAGTTCTCCAATGCTACCTCCCGTAAGCGTCTGGTTCTCAACGCCAGAGTTATGGTCGGTAAAACTGACAGGCATAGGCTTCCTTTCTTTCCCGATTTCCCTTTGAGCAGTGGCTTTTTTCATCCGTTTGGTGAAGGCAGTTCCTTTGCTCAGGGTTACTTCGATGGAATGCCGGGCCGGGTCGAAAACATCCCTTTTTGATTCGAAATGTCCTTTAATGGTTGGCCGGGCATTGAACACCGGGGTGTTGACATGGTATCCCTCGGCTACCGCTTCCATCACTTCCTGTTCATACAGCCGGATGGCACCCCGGAGATCGACTTCGGTAAAAGATGTTCCCCGGAGGAGCATGCGTTTTACCACATCGTCGTGCCCAAGGACACCCCTGGGCATGACCCGGGCAAAAAAGGTTTTGGAGGCCGCCGAAAACGTTCCGGACAGAATTTTAAAGAGAATTGGGAGCGACATGGTAAACAGAATTGGACGGGTAAAAATAGGTTTTGGGGGTGGAGATGCAAGGATATTGGACGATCAAAAGGTAGCGTTCTCTGATGAGCAAGGATTTATCAATTTCTTTTCGGAGGTTTCAAGCGAAAAGTTCTTTGTTTGAGTCTAACCCATGAGCTTTATATAATGATAATATGAAATCACTCATTTCTACCCTAATCCTCCTTTCGATCCTTTGTTGTTTTAAGGTTCAAAGCCAATCGAATCTTGTACTTCAAAATCCACAAGTTGAAACAGGATCATTCCTTTATCTCCATGCGATTGACTCTCTTCATGTCCTTGGTTTTCGGGCTGAATCGAAACGCCAGATTTTGCTTAGTACTCAAAATGGAGGCCAATCATGGAAAAACAGGAAGTTCAACCTTGGTGTAACTGTTGGATTTTATGGGATGAATTTTGGTCCAGGTAAAAAAATCGGTCTGTCACCCTTAACCGGACTTAATAATGTGCGTACGACCGATGGAGGTTACACATGGGCAACTGTTCCAACTCCAAATAATATAGGATTCTTCCTGTTTGATTTTCTAACCGACTCTCTTGTATTTGCTCATGAGATGTTTGGACTGGTGTATAAATCAACAAATGGTGGAATTTCATGGACACCAGTAAACACCCCGATTACCAATGTGCAAAGCCCTGGTTTAAATTTTCCAGAAGAAATTCAATCTGTAAATGATTCCGTTATGATTTATCGGGGTGATTATAAAGTCTTTAGAACTTCTAATATGGGACAATCCTGGCAAGAGATCAGCCAGGTTTTTCGTTTGGTCAATGCAACATTAGAATATGATATAATCACAAAGGTGCATAGTCACTTATTGCTCGTCCGCGGAGACTCAGGCAGAATTGGCAGGTCCGTTGATTTAGGAAATACATGGTCAAGGATTCAGCTGCCAGGTATTCCGTTTTCAGCTAAAATTACAGAAATCATCCCCATTGATTCTCTTTTCTGCTTCGCAACGACCAATATCGGGCAAATCTACAAAACCGAAGATGGAGGATTAACATGGATGGTTGTAAATTCCCGACTACCCTTTGCATTTGGGAAAAGGTCAAGATTCCTGAATAAGACCCAAGGATTTGCTGCCGGCGAATATGGTGGAATTTACAGCACTCAAAATGGCGGTATTACATGGAAATCTATTCTTAATGGCAATATTGAGTCAAATTCAAATATTGTCTCTCAAGGAAAAAACAGGGTTTGGATGATTTCGTCACCTGACGAAAGGCAATGGGAAGATTATTCTCTTCCATTTCGCAAGTCCGATGATCGCGGTATCACCTGGAAAAAAGTGAAAGGCCCGGCCTGCAGCAAACTTCAGTTCCCTTCATCTTCGGTTGCATATGCCGGAATTCCGGAACTTTCCAAATCAAGCAATGGTGGCCTGACTTGGAGGCCTATTATACCAGATTCCATCCGAAATGCCTTTTCTCTCTTGGAAGATTTTGACTTCCCGGCACCAAAACATGGATTCGCATTGTTTAACAAAGGAGTGGCAGTAACGGATGGAGCCAATGACTGGAACATTTCCATTAATAAAAATTATCAGGGATCTACATGGCAGTTTCGGAAAGTGGTTTGCGTGGATTCATTAAATGCCTTTGTATTCGCCGATTCTTCATTTAATGGCTTCAGTCAAAGCTATTTATTTTGCTTCAAAACGACCAATGGAGGAGCAAATTGGATAGTCAAGCAAACAGGAATTGGCTCTGGAACCATTCGATTAATTTCTGTTCCTGATCCCCAAAATGTATTTATTTACTTCACAAGTTCCGTTTCGCAATCACAATCAGGATTATATCGCTCAATCAATGGTGCAGATGGTTTTTCATTTCTAAGTCAGAGTGTTTCCAATTCAGATTTGTTGACTGAAATGAAGTTTTATTCACCAAACTCCGGTTACATTTTTGTACTTGAAAAAGGGCTGTTTAAGACTGAAGATGCCGGGCAAACATGGGCGATAGCAGGTGATTCGCTTCCCAACTGCCGATCTATTTATAGTTTGCTCCTAAATCAAGATGGTTCGATCAGGTTAGCTGTGGGTGAAAGCGGTATTGTCTACGCAGATGCCACCTGGAGCGGACCAAAGCCAACTATTGTATCTGGTTATATCGCAAAAGAAGAGAATACAAACTGCCAGATCGATTCTTCTGAATCACTTTTACCTATGCGTGTAGTTTCAGCAGAGCCTGGGCATTATTTTGCAAACACAGATTCCAGTGGTCGTTATGACTTTGTGGTTGATACTGGTAGCTATCTCATTTCCCAACTTACTCCCGAAGGACCCTTTGCAGAATTTGAAAATCAGGTTTGTCCAACTAATTCAATTGGGTTTACTGTTTCGATTCTGGAACCTTCTGATACAATTTTGGCCGGCAATTTTCTAAATAAAGTAACCTTATGTCCACGGATTGAACTTAATATAACCCATTCAACAGTTCGGCCATGTCAATATTCCAATGCCCGAATTGACGTTATTAACAGAGGGTCGCTGGTTTCAGATCCGGATTCGGTCCAACTTCGATTTCCGGCTTTTCTAAAACTCACGACTTCTTTGCTCCCCTTTCGTTACGATGCAACCGATTCCAGCTTTTACTTTCGGATTCCAGCTATTCAGCCTTTACATAAATTTCAGTTTTGGGTTGAAGACTCTGTTTCCTGCAATACAGATCTGACGGGTCAGATCCTTTGTGTAACAGCCACCATTACCAACCTACCTCCTTGCCTTCTCCAATCCCCCAACTGGGACGGAGCCGATCTTGAGGTTGCCAGCCGTTGCCAGAACGGACAAACCAAATTTACTCTCCACAACAAAGGAGCGGCGATGTCTTCGACTTCTCAATACCAGATTTTCATTGATTCGGCTCTGGTGTATCAGGCACCTTTTCAACTGGCAGCCAACGGATCTATGACGGTATCGCTGCCAATTAACGCACCGGCAGGTTTTGTCCGGCTGGTGGTTCCGCAGTCTGCTAACCATCCCCTTTCGACCTTTGCTTCCGCCTCGGCCAACTGCGCTACAGGACTAAGCACGAATGGTATGTTTCCGCCACCCGATGAGTCGCCCCTTGTGGATATTGAGTGTTTGACGGTACGGAATTCATACGATCCCAATGACAAACAAGTCTTCCCAACCGGCTGGGGAGCTGATGGAAATGTGGAGCCAGGGACCGAATTCAAGTACACCGTCCGTTTTCAGAATACGGGTACTGATACCGCTTTTAAAGTTGTGCTGGTCGATACGCTGGATCAAGATTTGGACATTGCCAGTTTACAGATTGGAAATGCGTCACATCCGTATCAGTTTGCTGTTTCCGGAAAAGGTCGGCCCGTTCTCCGCTGGACATTCGACAACATCCTTCTGCCGGACAGCAACACCAACGAGGAGAAAAGCCATGGATTTGTGAGCTACTCCATCCGTCCGAAAGCAG
>DAIOVD010000185.1:0-8234 GCA_036759185.1 Catalimonadaceae bacterium
TACACCGAAGCGACTTGCGATGGATGGCATAATGGCGATCAGAGCCAGGAATATTGCACCTGGAAGAGTGATACGGTCAATAACAGTTGCGATGTGATCACTTGTTTGCGGACCTGGTTTAACACCCGGGATGAAACCATTGTTACGTTTCATATCATCAGCAATCTGATTTGGATTGATCGCGATGGCTGTATAAAAGAATGTAAAGATGATGATCAGCAGACCGAACATCAGACTGTATTGCCAGCTGGTGTAATCGGAGAATGCATATCCAATCCGAACGAGGAAGTCATTTCCGGAGGAGGCGATCATGTTGGTAAAGAAAGCTGGAATCAACATCAGTGACTGAGCAAAGATGATTGGCATAACGCCAGCAGAGTTTACTTTAATCGGAAGATATTGTCTCTGGCCACCATATACTTTGTTGCCGACAATTTGTTTGGCATACTGGATTGGAATCTGACGTACTGCCTGGGTGATCATCACCACAGCCATCACAACAAAGAACAATACAAAAAGTTCCAGAATGAAAATCAATGCACCGTTGATGTCGCGGGTCATTGCCTCTTTAATAATGGCTCCAGGGAAGCGGGAAATGATACCCACCATGATCAGGAGGGAAATACCATTACCAATTCCACGATCGGTGATTTTCTCGCCCATCCACATACAGAAAATGGTTCCTGCCGTGAGAACAACAATCGAAGACAGACTAAATAAAGAAATGCCTGCGAAATTGACAGCGAATTCCGGATAGATGTATTCAGCCGGAATGTTGGATGAAATGTAGGCTGCTGATTGAAAAACGCAGATTACAATCGTAAGTACACGGGTGTACTGATTGATTTTCTTCCTTCCGGATTCTCCTTCTTTCTGTAGTTTCTGGAAATAAGGAACGGCTACGGTTAACAACTGAAGTACGATGGAGGCAGAAATGTACGGCATGATACTCAGACCGAAGATGGATGCATTACTGAATGCACCACCAAGGAGAGTATCCAACAATCCAAATATGCCTTCTGTACTGCCCTGAAAACGGGCACCGTCTACACCTGGAAGTACGATGTACGAACCAAGGCGGTAAACAGCCAGAAATAACAACGTATTGAGGATTCGCTCACGCAAATCCTCAATTGAAAAAATATCACGGAATGTTTTGATCAGCTTATTCATCAGGAGACAAGGTTTGTGGAACCTCCCGCCTTCTCGATCAGTTCTTTCGCTGAATCAGAAAAAGCATGTGCAGTTACATTAACAGTTGAATTGAGTTCGCCCCGGCCTAATACTTTCACTTTATCTTTTTTGGAAACCAGACCGTGTCCCTGAAAGAAGTTCAGATCCAATGTAGTCGAGTTGTAGGTTTCAGAAAGCTTCTGAAGATCATCAAGATTCAACACCTTGAAGGTCACCTTTCCTGGATTTTTAAAGCCGAATTTCGGAACGCGTCTCTGAAGTGGCATCTGACCACCTTCAAAGCCTGCTTTTCTTGAGTAACCAGATCGGGACTGAGCACCTTTGTGTCCACGGGTAGATGTTCCACCCATACCGGATCCTGAACCACGTCCGATTCTTCTTCTGCTCCGTACGGATCCTTCAGCTGGTTTTAAGGTATGTAATTTCATGTTAATGGTTCCTTAACCGTTAAATACTTTTTGTAAAGAGATACCTCTGTTTTTGGCAATTTCACTTGGATCTTTCATGGATACCAGTGCATCAACAGTTGCTTTTACCACGTTGTGCGGATTAGAAGAACCTTTTGATTTCGCCAGAATATCTTTGATACCGGCACTTTCAAGTACAGCACGCATTGCACCACCGGCAATGATACCTGTACCTGGGGCGGCAGGCTTCAGGAATACAAATCCACCGGAATATTTACCATGATTGGCATGTGGTACGGTGTGCTTGTACATCGGAATTTTTACCAGATTCTTTTTGGCATCATCGATACCTTTCTGAATGGCATCGGTTACCTCGTTGGCTTTACCCAATCCGTAACCTACGATTCCATTACCATCTCCAACCACTACAATGGCGGAGAATGAAAAGCGACGACCACCTTTTACAACTTTCGCTACCCGGTTGATGGCAACTACTTTTTCTTTCAGTGAATCTCCTTCAACGGAGCGAACGATTCTGCTGTTGTTCATGTCTTAAAAATTTAAACCTCCTTCACGTGCTCCTTCAGCAAGAGCTTTTACCCTACCATGATATAGATATCCGCTTCTGTCGAAAATCACATTGGTGATTCCTGCTTCTTTTGCTTTTGAAGCCAGTGCCTGACCTACTTTCCCAGCGGTTTCAGTTTTTGAAGTGGAGGCAGATTTTACTTCCAGTGAAGATGCAGTAGTAATGGTTTTGCCAGCTACATCATCGATCAACTGAGCGTAGATCTGAGAGTTACTTCTGAAAACAGATATTCTCGGTCTTTCAGCAGAGCCTCTGATTTTTTTACGGATTCGCAGTTGAATTCTCTTTCTGCGTTCTAACTTAGTTAAAGCCATGATTTATTTTGCAGATGTTTTACCAGCTTTTCTTCTAACAACTTCGCCAACAAAGCGGATACCTTTTCCTTTGTAAGGTTCAACTTCTCTGAGGCTTCTTAATTTTGCAGCAACCTGACCGATCAGGTGTTTGTCAATCCCTTGCAATGTTACAATCGGGTTCTTACCTTTTTCAGTAATAGTCGATACAGTAATTTCAGGAGGAAGACCAATTACCAGGTTGTGTGAATAACCCAATGATAATTCCAGATTGGAGGTTCCCTGAAGAGATGATTTGTAACCAACCCCTACAAGTTCCAGATCTATTTTGTAGCCTTCATTTACTCCTTTTACCATATTGGCAATTAAAGAGCGGTATAAACCGTGAAGCGCTTTGTGTCTTTTTTGTTCAGTCGGGCGTACTACTGTCAAAACTCCGTCCTCAATATTGATACTGATGTCCGGATCAACAGCCTGGGTCAAAGTTCCTTTCGGACCTTTAACTGTCACCACATTCGATTTGTCAACCGAAATTGCAACAGCTGCAGGTATCGGTAACGGTAATTTTCCAATTCTTGACATGGTTCAGAGAATTAATAAACGTAACATAAAACTTCTCCTCCTACTTTATGAAGACGGGCTTCCTTGTCACTCATCACACCTTTCGATGTTGAGAGGATGGCAATACCCAGTCCGTTCAGAACTCTTGGTAATCGGGTAGCCGAAGCATACTTACGAAGACCTGATTTACTGATGCGTTCCAGTTTCATAATTGCCGGATCCTTAGAAGGATAGCTATATTTCAACGCAATCTTAATGGAACCTTGCGGACCACTGTCGTCTACTTTATAGCTTAAAATGTATCCTTTTTCAAAAAGGATCTCCGTAATGCGCTTCTTCATGTTGGAAGCAGGAACCTCAACTACCAAATGCCTGGCTTTAATGGCGTTTCGTAATCTGGTTAGATAATCGGCTATTGGATCAATGACCATACAAATGCGTAATAACACCCCTCTTCAAAAAGGGAGTGCAAAAGTAGAGTTTTTGATCGGAAAGCCAAATAGTGAATTCAAAAATATTTTAAAAATCTCCAAGAAGCCGGATCAGTTCGTCAATTTGAGCTGCTGAATTGAAGCTATGGAGGCTTATACGGAGTCGTTCTGTCCCGGATCTGACAGTAGGCGAAAGCATTGCTTTTGTCTGATAACCAAGTGTTTCAAGCTGTTTTGAAGCCTTCAAAGCCTTTTCATTCCCGGGTAATAAAAAATATTGGACCGGCGACATTTTATTTTTTGAAATGGCACCTTCCATCGAAACTCCGGACTGGTTCCAGTGTGTAATATTTGACTGTAGTTTCTCCGTAAGTTCAGGGTTTTGTTTCAGAAACCTAAGTTGTTCCAGACATATCCCGGCCTGAACCGGCATCGGAGCTGTGGAGTAAATGACGGGATGTGAAAAATTGGTCAGGTAATTCTTCGTAACAGACGAAATAGCCAGTACGGCTCCAGACGCCCCCAACGCTTTTCCAAAGGTGTAGATTCTCGCCCAGATTCTGTTTTCTAGCCCCAACATTGCCGCCAGCCCTCTTCCGGAAGGTCCGATGGTACCGGTGCTGTGGGCTTCATCCAGAATAATAGTTGCGTTGTGCTTTTCTGCCAGTTCTGTAATAGATGTAAGCGGACAGAGATCGCCGTCCATACTGTAAATGCTTTCCAACACAATAAACTTTCGACCTGTCCCTTTTAAAAGTTTTCTTTCCAGGTCTTCCAGATCATTGTGCCGGAACGGATATTTTCTGGCCAGAGAAAGTCGCATGCCGTCTTTCAGACTCACATGGCAGGCATCATCATATATATACGTGTCCTGCCTTCCGGCAACTACCGAAAGCAACGCCAGATTTGCCATATAACCATTCTGGAAAAAGAGGCATGATTCTGCTTTGAAAAATTCAGCGCATTCTTCTTCCAGTTCCGTCAGAATCGGGTGGTTGCCCGAAACCAGACGGGAACCTGTAGACCCTAAGGGTAAAACGGAGAGTTGTCCTGTGTTGAGTTCATCAAGAACCTGTATCGCATTTCCGGCCAGGCCAAGGTAATTGTTCGATATAAAATCGGCTTTTGTTGTCTGGACAGGTGGTGCCCATGTACGGTATAAATGCGATGCTTTCCGTTTTTTCAGTTCTTCCTCTAAATAAGAATCCATATCCCGAATCGGTCTGGTTTCGGCCATGCAGTGAAAAATCAGAAACCTGTCAGAGGAGTAACCCTGTTCAGAACGTTTGTTGCAATTGACCGTGCTTTGTCTGCTCCAATGGCCAGAATGGCGTCGATTTCTTCCGGTTTACTCATCAATGATGCGTACCGTGCCCGTGCATCCTGAAAATGATCCAGAATTTTTTCAAATAACATCTGTTTGGCATGACCGTAACCAAAATTTCCGCCGGCATACAACGAAGCCAGATGGGTTGTTTCGGCTTCTGAGGCCAGGAGGCTGTAAAGCTTAAAGGTCGTATCACCTTCCGTCTGTTTCGGATCTTCCAGCGGAGTTGAGTCCGTGAGAATGGACATCACCACTTTTCGGAGAGCCTTGTCATCGAGATAGATATCAATATAGTTGCCGTAACTCTTGCTCATTTTCCCGCCGTCGGTTCCGGGTACCAGCATGCTGTCCTGTTGGAGTGCAGGAGTGGGAAGAGTTAAGACATCCTGTTTGTAGGCATTATTGAAAGCACTGGCAATGTCACGGGCAATTTCGATGTGCTGGATCTGGTCTTTCCCGACCGGCACAAATTCGGTGTCATATAATAATATGTCTGCCGCCATCAGAACCGGATAGCTGAACAGTCCTGCGTTCACATCCGACAGTTTATCGGACTTGTCCTTAAACGAATGGGCATTGGCCAGCATCGGAAATGGTGTGAAACAACTCAGGATCCAGGTGAGTTCCAGTACTTCCTTCACATCGGACTGGCGGAACAGGATGTTTTTATGGTAATCAAATCCAAAGGCAATCCAGGTGGCCGCTACTGACCGCACATTGTGGATTCGCTGTTCGGCCGATTTAATGGTGGTGAGGGAATGGTAATCTGCAATAAAGAAAATGCAGTCGTTTTCCAGGTTTTGTGAAAAACGGATTGCTGGTTCAATGGCACCCAATATGTTTCCCAGATGTGGGATTCCTGAACTCTGAATGCCGGTAAGATATCTTGCCATGGTTTGTATGAATGGAGGTACAAAGATGAATTCCTGTTTCTGATTTCTTTCCTGCCCGCTTTTATTTTTTTATGTTTTGATGATTTCGGTTCTTGTCGCTTCATACAATACACAATGAAAACGATCCTGCTTTTTTCAGCCTTTCTGCTGACCAGCTTTTGTTCTTTCGCTGGTTACTACATCGAGTTTAAGGTAACCAGTGCCCAGGGCATGAATGGTACTATGAAATCCTGGTACCAGGACGGGAACACCCGAAGCCAGATGAACATGGGAGAAGGAATGCAGGGAATGGGCAGAATGGGGATGATGAATATGACCACTCTGCAGTTGAAAGATAGTCCCGACGCATTTTACATGCTGAACGAAAAGGAGAAAACCTATTTTGAATCCGGCAGGAGAAAAAGGGAAGGGGAGTCGTCGGTTGAAGAGAAAGAAAAGTACGAAGTGGTGGTGATTGGAAAAGAAACTGTGAACGGATATGCCACAACTCATGTCACACTGAAAGGAAAGTCAGAACGGATGGGTATCATGCATTGGTGGGTGAGCACAGAAGTAAAAGGATATGGAGATATGGCGGATATGAAAAACCGGTACATCAATGGTTCAGCAGCCACCAAAGCCATGGCCGAAAAGGGTGTACAGGGATTTCCCGTCCGGATGAAAATGGGTGGTGACAAAATGGAAATGCAGATGGACCTTGTGAAAGCAGAGATGATGGACATTCCTGAATCAAAGTTTAGTCTCGAAGGATACACCAAGCAGGAAAAGCCATCTCCGATGATGCCGGGCGGTGTGGATATGCAGAAAATCCAGAACATGACGCCTGAAGAGCGTCAGAAATTCATGGAGCTGATGCAGAAGCAATACGGGCAGAAACAGGAGTAGTGGAGAAAAGTTAAAAGTTAAGAATGAAAAGTTAAGAGTGATTGGATGAAATGGGTTGATGTTTTAAGGGAGTTGAACTCCGTAAGTTTGGTTGAGATCCCGATTCATCTTCAACTTTTTTAGAAATTTAAAAAGTTGAAGACGTTTCTCTTCAAGAAAATTTTTCAAAAAAAAAGTTGAAGATGTTTCTCTTCAAGATTTTTCAAAAAATAAAAAGTTGAAGACAATTCTCTTCAGGTTTTTTGAAAATAAAAAAAGTTGAAGATGGAGTTGGTTCAACGTTATGAGTTCAAAATTCAAAGAGGCTGAGCAGGCTTGCATGAGGCAGGTACTTTAGTCCCGGTTAATAAGACAATAGAGATTGACAGATTCTGGTTTTTGAATTGTATTCAACGGATATGTTTTGCTTGGTTTAAAAGCATTTATAGAAATCTTAAGCAAGGGTGAAAAAAAGTTTGCTGGCATTTCTTTTTTTATGAAATAGCATCATAAACCAATCATACCTGTTTTATGAAATATCTCTTCATTTTCCTTTTTTTCCTCTTATCAGTTGTTGCAAAGGCCCAATGGCAAAGGATTCCTACTTTGAGTGGAGGAGGAGAATTGATAGATGGCGTCATTTTTGATGCTCAGCGGATGGCGGTGATTAGTCGAAATGCCAGCAGCTACACAACTGACGGAGGAGCCACCTGGAACCGTTCTTTTATTCCGGAGACTCCAGGTTTTGTACTTGCCAAACTGATCAAAATTTCAGATGTAAAAGGTATCGCCTCGGGCAAATCAGTGAATGGGCAAGGGCTTCTCATTCAAACTCTTGATGCAGGTAAAAACTGGACGATCCTGGCCAGGATTCCAGTAACATCGGTATCTAGAATCCAGTTTGTTTCGGCAGATACTGGTTTTATTCAATGTGAACCGAACAGTTTTTGGAAAACAGTAGATGGTGGCCACAACTGGGTCCGCATGATAATGCCGGATGGATTGGAGCAGTTTGTGAGAGGGGTTGACTTTTTCGATGGAAACCGAGGATATCTGTACATGAATAAAAACTCAGGCCCTCCCAATTACAACACGAACGCTTTTAGGCTCTACAAAACTACGAATGGGGGACAATCCTGGATCATGACCCGCGATTTCTCGGGTGCGACTTTGGATTACATTTCAACACTCAAAACCCTCGCACCGGATCGGTTGGTTTTTGGGAGCCTCTATCCTGAGAAATTATATTTGAGCGTTGATGGTGGAGTTTCAGATATTCAAGTGGTTACAGGATCGAATTTTCCGTTTAATTCTGAAAGTCAATGGTTCAATGATGGTTCAGGCCGTTGGACCAATTATAAAGTTGGTTGTTATTCGGGTATGGGATATAATTCCTGCCAGACAAGGATACTCAGCACAACGGATAATGGGGGCACTTGGCAAACGATTGAATGGTATGGCTGTGATAAAAATGTGGTCAATGCACCACCACCCATTACAACTTGTCTTCTTGAGGTCGGTGAGAATGGGAAAATTGTTCTTCTTGATAGAAAAACGGGTTCACGATACCATTTGTCTTATGGAGTAATCAGTGCAAATATGACCCCTTTGGAAAATGGAGAGGTGCGGATGGTTGGGAACAGTGGCGTGGCTTTTTTCAATTCTCAGTTTACCC
>DAIOVD010000186.1:0-8188 GCA_036759185.1 Catalimonadaceae bacterium
TGAAATTTATTAAATTAGCATTACCATAATGCCAAATTGCACCCTCTCTGTGCTGGGAAATGCAGCAGATTGAGAATTCAAAAAACAATAATGTAATGAGAAATTGTTGTTTCATGCCCAAAAAACGGGTCAGCAATTCGCAATTGCTGACCCTAATCTAAAAATCCAAGATCTTTTTTTATTTCACAATCACCAAAGGTTTTGTGCCTAAGTGCACCCCATCTGAGATAACCACCAACTGGTAAAAACCTCTTGCTAAACTGCTGAAATTGACCATCTGATCTTTATCCAACAAATTTAATTCAAATTGAATCTTTCCTAATGCGTCATATACCAAAACTTTGTCTCCTTTTGACACTCCATTTAAGGTAATGGTTCCATTTCCGGGATTAGGGAAAAAGCCCCATTGTCTTTTGAACTTGCCATTTTGATCATCTGGACTGGGCATTGTGAGTATTTCCAGATCGGGCGTTGAATCCTGAACATTTCGCCTGCATGTACTCTCGGAAGTTTGATTTGGCACTTTTGTGTAGGCCAAAGTTTTGAAAGCACCACTGGATTGTATTGAGACAGCATCAACCAAAATGCGGAATTTTGCGATATCCAAATTTGAATATTTATAACCTTCCACTTGGGAAGAAGAAATTAAGTATTGTTGTCCAAGAAGGGATGATGTAGGCGATTCGGTAATATCTTCAAACGTACTTGACGAAGTATTATAGAATTGAATTTTGACTGTCGTTGCAAAACTTGTAAATCCAGAACTAACCCTTAACTCCCGCCATGCATTCTGCCCTGTCCCCTCTTTCTCAATAGTAATTTCATACGTAACGTCTTGTCCTCCCACTGAATTGAAGTCTTCTGTGCATGGAGTTCCTGTTTCCAATACAATCGGACAAGGATTGCTTGGATTAGTTCCCAAATCCCAGATGTGGTTCGGATGAACCGTCACTGAACCCATATTATAACCAACACCATCAATGGTCATGGTACAAGTATACGTAGTTTGCGTAGTTGGATTAGCAACCGGGCTTGCAATATTGGTCGCACTGAGTCCACTAGAAGGAGACCATGAGAAAGTTGCAAAAGATCTGCTAACAAATTCTGAAATCCCAGATCCATCGATATTCCAGTTTATCTGGCTCCCGGAGGATCCGGTGAACAAATGATTACATTCAAGTTCTGGGACCTCTGCAAAATATAGATTATCAAAATAAAGATACTTATTATTAAATTCTCTTTGAGAGTTCGATGGTGTAAACCAATCTGCAGAAGTGATATTAGTTGTATTTGATCCTATAGAAAAACTATGATAATCTCCTGGTAAATACGGCATTGTAAAGACAGTCCTTTTTGATGCTGACCAGCCTCCCAAAATTCCAGATGCAAAAATATCTATTGGTTTAATAATTGTTAGAGGTAAAGGACTATTATTCTGTGTAAATCCCTGAATAATTATGGGAACTTGATATGGGATATAATATGACTTTTTACCTGCTCTGACATCAAAAGTAATAAAGTATTTCTTGTTTGTTTTTAAAGTTGAGACCAGTTTTTGAGAAATATAAACACTTTTTGCATCACCACCACATAGGCCATCATTCACTGAACTAGAGTTGGGGTCTGAATTCATAAAACTACCAATTTCTTGGCTACAGGTGCCAGATAAGTCAAAGTTTGTATTTCCATTTGGTCTGTAGTAATCGGCAACACCAGACCAATATTGAGCGTTGGAAATGCTTCCGGATCCCGATCCCCCTCCAGATGTTGACACTAAAGTTGTTCCAAAACCAGCATTGCATAAAAGGTTCGTACCAGCACAAGCTACTGTTGGGCCAGTAGGGACCACCATCCTTTTGCCATAAAACCCACCTTCTGCTGTATCAGAAAACGCACAGCCAAATGTATCGGTGATGGTTATCAGTGTGTAATCGAGTGTGTTTGCTATTTTGATGGAGTCACAATTTGGAGTCAAACAAGTGTCTTTATTAGTCCATTCAAACTGGTACGGTGCTGCTCCATTAATTCCAAGTGCATACGCAGTAAATGACGTATTTAACCCGCTCTGTAGAGTATTGTTACTCACGAGTCCTACCAAACTCCCAACGACAACATTCTGCGTGAAAGATTTAGAACAGCCTAATAGGCTATTTGTAACTTGAAGAACCACCTCTTGATTTCCGGATTCACTTGAACGAAAGAATGTTCCTTGCCAGGCATTTTGATTACCCGAAGGTAAATTCGAATATGCTGAACTTGGTGTGATGGTCCATTGATAAGAATAGGGTACATTTTGTCCGTTGACTGGATTTGCCATTGGCACTACACTAAAATTTGTTAGTAGGCCAGCACAACCTACTGAATCAAATTGGAAATTCGGCGAGGGATTCCAGATATGGATTGTATCCACCGCCGTCGTACACGTCGCCCCATTCTCAAATGTCCAAACGCCCCTGTAATTTCCTGCAAGGGTAGCGGAATACGAAGCACTGGTGGCACCTGAAATGTTAGCCCAACTTCCGCCAGTCGGTTGGCGTTGCCATTGAATGGTTCCGGTAAGCAGACTACTGTAACCGGAGGTAAAGGTTAGGGAAGTTCCTTCGCAAATGGTTGTACTGGAAGATGTAGGAGCCGATAAAGAGCAGGTATTGGCCTCTATTCCAAATCCGGCAGGAAACACATTCTGATCACTTTGCAATCCATGGTTATCTGTCGCTACAGCGTTGAAATCATGCGTACCCGCTGTTGCTGACCAGCTGTATGACCATGGACTTGCCATGTCGGTGTACACCAAATCGCCATCCACATAGAAATCAACCTGGCTCACCGTGCCATCGGCATCTGTTGCATTCACTGTCAACGAAAGTGGTCCTTCAGCATACGTAGGAAATTCAAGGTCGGGCGTCACGAATTCAATAATGGGCATAGTCCGGAATGAAATGGTTCTGGCTGCTGATGTTGTGTTCGCTCCATACGAATCCGTCGCTTTGGCTGTCAGGCTGTATGAGCCCCCAACGGTTGGAATGTAGCTAATGGAGTATGGAGAGCTTGTTTTCTCTCCAACCTTCGTTCCATTTGAATAAAATTCAACCTTTGAAAGATTGCTTTCGGCATCAGTAGCCGAAGCCTGAAAGGTGAAAGCCGATGCCCCTTCATTGTAGACACTATTATTGGCAGGACTGGACAAACTAATTGTGGGTGCAGAATTCACCAGAGTTACCGCAAAATCATCGAGCCACAAACCAACTGATTGGGTTGTGAATTTTTCTCCCCATAGTACAAAATATGGAGAGCCCGTAGAAGAAGGGGTATAGTTAACTGTAAATGTGGTATAGCTTCCGGTTGATACATACCCAAAATTTTGAATAGAGGTGGCCCCCGAACGAGCCTGGCTGGTATTGACACCCAAAACGAGTTTACGGGTGCTGGCTGTCGCTACCGAACACTTTATGGAGATTTGGTAAGTGTTTCCACCCGTGAGGCTAACGGAAGGAGTTGCAATGAAATAGTTGGTTTCATTGATGCAGGAACCCTGTTGCTGACCTTCTTCACATACAATTGTTGAGGTAAGGCAGCCTGAATTGCTGACACCACCTGTAGAAACCCGTGACCAGGTATTGCTACTGCCATTCACCCAGCTCTCAATCGAACTGTTGAAATTGGCAGAATACACCTGGGCTTTGAGGCCGTTGGATAGCGAAAAAAACATGAAGAATAGAAGGACGGGTATCAAACCTTTCAAAAGGCAGTTACCCATTGAAGAATATAAGAACTTTTTCATAAAATAGGGCAGGATAGAATTTGATGGTGAAGGACTTAAAAAATGACTTTTTTAGTGGACAATGGTTTTCATCCAAACAAGAGAATTTGTTCAACTTGATACAAATGAAATCCAATGAAGGTTATCCAGAAATTCTGGATAGTAAAAGCAGAACAGTTGATCACTCAACCATATGTCGGTTCGATTGTATCGAATCCGTCAGCAGATATTGTAAAATAAAATTGGAAAACCTCTGTAAAGTCGCGGGCAATCAGAGGTGCAGGTAGTAGCGGGATGATGAGGTATACATCGGGTCGGGATCGGTCATATTGGTATGTCTGGGAATAGGGAGAAAATTTATAAGGTGAACGATATATAGTTAAAACCGTATTCGGTATGGCATCAACGGGATGCCAACCTGATCCGGTGAAACGAATAAAGGGAATGCGGATTTTATTTCCAAATTATTCGTGAATTTCTAGTGAAAACACGGGGAGCGAAAATGCTGGAATTGATTATAAAGCACTGATAGCCAAAAAGAAAAAAATCAGAAATTTTATCAAAAGTAATACAGAAGCGATCTTACATAAACCTAAATATGGATCATATCTACACACATAAATAAGATGGAAGGTCACATACATTCCATTCATTTGCATCATGATCATGAAAACGAGCAATTCCTCATGGTACAAACGCACGAAAGGAGGATAACAAATGATTAACAAAATCAAATTCATTTGGGTGCCCGACCATCCCCCGATTTGGTTTCCATAAAAAAACACCACCCCCAACAGAGGTGGCGTTTCAATTAAATAAACCAAAATCATGAATCATGTCCCGTTGCAACCCCTGGGCAAAAACGGAAAATGAAAACGGTCGGAATGGCGTGGTTCTCACTTGTGCGTAGTCTTTGCGGAGCGAGACTACGCACTTTGAATACGTTTGCAGCTTGAAAACGAAGCCGAAGGCATTGGGACTCCGTCCCGGTAGGCATAGACAATTCGCAAGGCCTTGACACCCCCAACCAATAACCCGTTCATTCGTTGGTCCGCCCTAAAACAAAAAACCCCCGCCATGTACGGCAGGGGTGGTTGTCTTTGGTTCCGGAGAATCCTACGACAGTTCAGTTTTTCTGGCCTGAGCTCCTGCAAGCAGGTTCTGTGCCTCAGCGATCTGGAAATCAGTTTCGTTTTCGTTGTAAACGCCAGTGATGACACCAACGGCAGACGACGTCTCCAGACTGAATTCCAGTGCATAAATATCCGAATCCAAACTTCTTCTCTTCACCTCCAGGCGTTTCCATTCGGCAGAATTCACATCGGTGATGGCAGCCTGCTGACTGATTACGCTGTTCATATCGACTCGGGCGGCAGACAGATCGGAATTCCGATCGCTCAGAGACCTGGTCGAATTGGTGGCACGTAGAAAAATGTTGGCTTTGCGGGTTTGAGCAGTTAAGACCTCGTGCTCAGCGAAGGAGATCACACTGTCGATTTCTTTGACAGTCGTGACCAAAGACCATGGATATGGCTTTGACATATAATTTATTGTTCGGGAGTTTAGTTAGTTTTACCGAACGCCACAAAGGTAAAATCGGTTTTTTTTATATTCCTAATAAAATTTTCAGAAAATGCTAGTATTTAGAAATTCAGATTGAATATCAATGAATTGAAATTGAAAAAAAAATTTCAATTTCCCGGATATTCCGACGAAAAAAAAATAAAAATGGTCCGCACTAATAAGGACCAGGGGCATAATCCAACAGAGCTTCGGCCAGAAAATCCAATTCCCTTTGCTTCTGCCCCAACTGAAAACGGATCCCTTTCAGTGCCCTTGGCCCCTCCTCAGCATAATCCAACCGGACCTCCTCAAACCATATTTCGAGCAACTCTTTCAACCGGGGATTTTCCAAAACAATGTCCGATTCAAGCACCTGTTTTCCAAAAGCTAGGGCCGTTTCCTGGTATTCAATCTTCTGTACGATTTCCTTTTCCAACTTCCGAAGCTGTTGGATGTCCCGTTCGCAGGTTTGCTGTTTGCGCTTAAAATCCTCGTTTTTTTTGGGAAAGGTAATCGTACTATCCGGAAGACCCGGCCATGGGGAATCCCCATTTTTTATGGATTCCAAGAGTTGATTGAATTGACTAAACAAGATTTCAGCCTCCGAAGGCAACTTTCTTTTTTGGGCTTCTGCCAGGTTCACAAGGGTTTGCGATACACCGAGCCATTTAGCCAACCGGGACTGGCCAATGTGAATTTTGGTTCTGAAAGAAGAGAACGAGCTCATAGCGCTTAAAAATTATGTCCGATTTTGTAATAGCAATTGTTGTAATAATTTTTTTCTATTACAAACTTACCTATTACAACTTTGTAATAGAAAACCTTGTAGTAATTTTTTTTTATTACAAATATTCCTATTACAAAAAGGAATTCAAAAAATCAGGTCCCATTGTCTCTTGAATTCAAGTTCGTTCTTTTCGGTCAACTGTCGTGTTGTTTCGTTGAGATTGAACAGGTTTACAACCCAGCTTTAGCAGTGGGCGACACACGCACCTGGTCTGTGTAGTTACTAATTCATAAGCCCGGAATCAGGATGGATTGCGCAAGCCGAAGCGTTTAGCCGAAGAAAAAGAGGCCATTGTAGGATACCGGGCGACCCGATCAGTTTTCCTGAAACTCCCAGGCAGACAGATACAGCGCATTCTGCTGCATGTAGTCCAGCAGCTTGTCGTAAAATCCAAAACCAGCCAGGGTAGCGGAATCGCCAATCAGCACCAACCGCATCCGGGCCCGGGTAATGGCCACGTTCATGCGGCGGATGTCGCGGAGAAAACCTATGTCGCCACGGTCGTTGCTGCGCACCAGACTTATGTACACCAGATCGGCTTCCTGTCCCTGAAACCCATCCACCGTGCCCACCCGGAAAATGACCCGTCCGTTTTCCTGTTTATCCAATGACGGGATGTCCTTTTTCAGTCGCTCCACCTGCTCACGGTATGGCGAGATGATGGAAATGCGCATGGGTTTTTTCATGGCATCGCGTTCACTGCCTGTGGTTTCGAGCCACTGTCCTAAATGACGGAGCAGCAACCGGGCTTCCTCGGGATTTGACAAGCCCGTGCTTTCGCGGTGGAACATTTCTTCGTAGCCTGTTCCGGCTGTATCAATAAACGTGAAGGGATGATTTTCGGGAGAATCGCCTTTCCATAAAAGGGTATTCTTCACACTGGCATCTCCCTGCAGACGGTTCTCATAAAAATACCCGGAACTAAACTGCATAATGGTGTCGTGCATCCGGTACTGGGTTTCGAGCATGGCCCGGAGTTCGGGTCCGCCCCGTTCGGAGATTTTTTCGAGCAGCGTTTTCTCGAGACCCAGCCTTGCCGCTTCTTTCGATTTCACGGTCGGTGGTAACTGGCAATGGTCACCGGCCAGCACCAGTTTATCGGCTTTGAGAACCGGGATCCAGCAGGCGGGTTCCAGAGCCTGTCCGGCCTCGTCGATCAGCACCATTTCAAAACGCTTTCCTTTCAGAAACGGACTGGAAGCTCCCACCAACGTACATACAAAGGCCTGCGTACTTTCCCTGGCGCCATCGAGGACGTATTTCTCCATATTGGCGATCTGGGACAGGATGCTTTTGGCTTCTTTCAGCATCATCTGTTTTTGCTCCCGTTCGCTGCGGTCGTAGTATTTCTTATAGGAATACGCCATCCGCTTGAGTTCATAGGCCAGTTTGCGGAGACGTTTGATTTCCTTCGCTTCCACATGGTTGGAAATGAGGAAGTCCATGGTGTAAGGCAGAATGTCGTCACTGATCCGGGCCGGGTTTCCGATGCGGAGAACCTTGGTTCCGGCCGCTGCCAGTTTTTCGGTGAGGAGATCGGCCGCCGCATTGGAAGGCGCACAAACCAGCACCTGCTTCATATACAACAATGCCGTTTGAACAGCCGCCACCAACGTCGTCGTTTTTCCGGTTCCGGGAGGTCCGTGAATCACAAACACGTCCTTGGCGGCCATCATCCGGGCGATGGCGGTTTGCTGGGAAGTATTCAGATGGCGGACGGGCCAGTTTTCGGTTTTCAGCGAAGCCAGATCCTGAAAATCTCCCTCCGCATAACCAAGGGCCACATCGCGGATTCGCTCGAGTCTGGAACCTTCCGGTGCCTGCCGCAGTTTGTCGAGGGCAAACTTCATTTCGCGGTAGCTGTTCTCATCAAACAGAAGATCCACCCCGATGTGTCGCTCGTCGATCCAGTCGGGCAGTTCTTCTTCCAGAATCTGTATTTCCATCCGGCTCTGATCCACCGACAGAATCGTTCCCGCCAGTTGCTGAACTTTCTGGCCCACCGGTGCATTCCAGAATACTGCGGCCTGGGCACCACTTTGGAACTGGTGCGGCTGGTTGAATTCCACATTCCGCTC
>DAIOVD010000187.1:0-8168 GCA_036759185.1 Catalimonadaceae bacterium
GAACGCCTGCTCTTGAACCAGAATCCGGGAGGAAGCTTTTCCGGACTGAATTTCAATATTCACACTCCTGCTCACCTGGTGAGGGCTACGTTGGAGGGCATAGTTTTTGCTATGTATTATGGTATGGAAATCATGAGTGAGATGGGAATGGCGCCCCGAAGCGTGAGAGCGGCGGAGTCCAATCTATTCCTGAGTCCACTTTTCCG
This sequence comes from Catalimonadaceae bacterium, assembly GCA_036759185.1. Lineage (GTDB taxonomy): Bacteria > Bacteroidota > Bacteroidia > Cytophagales > Flexibacteraceae > CAMDMI01. Next base: position 207 of record DAIOVD010000187.1, read on the forward strand.
CCAGATGTTTGCCGATGTTACCGGAGCTGAATTGCAACTGGTTCAGACCAACGGAAGCCTGGGAGCTGCCATCGGTGGTGCGATTGGGCAGGGTCATATCAACCAGGCAGATTGGTTGTCAAAGCTCAATACCCAGTACAGTATCCAACCCGATACAAAACGGTCTCAATGGTATGGTGATTTATACCAGAATTGGAAAGCCAGGATCGATCTTCGGTAAGCTCTTTTCGTTGTTTTGAAAATTTGGTAACTATGCACCCCGGTTTTACCGGAACTACTTCATTATCTAAATCCTATGCGCACGCAGATTTTTACCCTGAAAATTCTTTTCTCGGTGTTCGCCGTCTTCACCCTGAACCTTTCCTGGGGCCAGGTTTTTTACACTGAAAACTTCAATGGCAATACTCCGCCACCTTCCTGGACAATCACCGACCAGGGAACGGGCGCCTGCCAGTGGATGGTTCATAAGCCTTTCACAAATGAAGATTTTGTGGACATCAACATGTTGGGCAGTAATTTCCTGTTTGTCAATTGCGACAGTGCCGGTGATGGTACGATTGCCGATGAAACCATCTCAACTCCGGTTATTCAGACAAATGGTGCCAGTCAGGTATTTCTTCGGTTTGATCATTTCATCCGGATTGTCGGCACGTTCCGGCTTGACACGGGTGTGGTGGAAGTTTTCAATGGAACCAACTGGATTGCGGTTGAACGATTCGATCAGACGGAAGGAACCGGAACCGCACCTGTGAAGGTCAGCATCAACGTGAGTGCGCATCTCAATCCCAATTTTAAATTCCGTTTCCGGTATGTGGGCGACTGGGGATATTACTGGGCCGTTGATAACGTGGAATTATTCACCCCTCCTGCCAATGATGCCGGTGTTTCTTCCATCCAGAAGCCTCAGAATGTTTGTGGACTTACCACACCATTTATTGTAAAAAGTATGATCCGCAATTATGGATCTGCAGCCCAAACCAACATTCCGGTTTCATATAAGGTGAATAATCTTCCGGTGGTTACCGAAACGTTTACAGGTAATCTGGCAGCCGGCGATTCTGTACTTTATTCTTTTAACACACCATTTATTTCCACGAATCAGGGAAATTATACCTTTTCATCCTGGACCCAACTGGCATCTGATCAGACGGCTTCCAACGACAGTGTCCGCAACGTGCTGATTGTGAAAAATGCTTCACTTATGGCGCCTGTCACATTTGTTGGAATTGCAGGAAACAATCTCCCTCAGGTGGCACCTGGCTGGTCAGAAGCAAACGGACTACTACCGACGGGCACCACCGCCGCCTGGAATGCACCCGCAGCAGCTCAAACCGTAGCCGGTTACAACCCCATCCGGGTCAATATTTCAGGTAATAACCGGAAAGAGTGGATTCTGAGCCCTGCATTGAATATTCAAACAGGAGCTGCAGTCCGGTTTAAAATGGCGGTGACCAATCATAACAGCCTGGCAATTGATTCTTTGGGAAGTGATGATTCCCTTGTGGTGAAAGTCACAACGAATTGCGGACAGTCCTGGACTTCAGTGAAATCATTCACAATTGACGATGATCTGAGCAATCAGTTTTCATCCTTTTTGGTTTCATTGAATGATTATGCAGGTCAGAACATCCGGATTGGCTTTTATGCTACTTCCGGTTCTGTAAACAATACCAACGACTTCAACTTCCTTCTGGATAAAATAGAAGTTCTGGTTCCATCACCCACCGATCTGGCTCTGACTGGATTTGGTATTCCTTCTGCCAATTGCGGACTTGGTTCTACACTGGTTCTGAAAGTGAATGTGTTCAACAATGGAACTGTTGCCCAAAGCAGCATACCGGTTTCGTATTCAGTAAATGGTCAGGCGGCCGTTTCTGAAACCTTTTCTGGCACCACTCTTAATCCAGGTGAATCAGCAACCTATACATTTTCAACTCCTTTGTCCTTCCCGAATCCTGGTACCTATCAGATCACAGCGTGGTCTGCTTTGCCTGGGGACGTGAATTTTTCAAATGATACAGCAAAAACTCTGCCGTTGACACGTTCATCCAATTCGTTTGCAATGCAGGCATTTACCAACTTTGACGGAACAAATTTATCCACTTCTTCGCCAGGCTGGGATGAAGCCACGGGCCTGAATGGCCAGACTAGCGGAGCCTCTGCATGGAATCTGAATGCTACTTCCCAGCAAACATCTCTTGGATCAAAGACAGCAAAAATTAATTTGTACACTACTGGAAAACAGGATTGGATCCTAACTCCCAACATCAATGTAACTGCAGGCTATGTACTTCGGTTTAAAACAGCATTGACCAATTGGGGCGGACCGGAAATCGATTCTATGGGAACAGACGATTCCCTCATTGTGAAGATCAGCACCAATTGCGGACAGTCCTGGATCCATTCTTTGCATATCACAAAGGACAATCAGGCAACCAATTCTTTCCGCAGCCACATTGTGCCTTTGGATGCTTATGTAGGTCAGAATATCCTCATAGGTTTCTATGCAACAGAAGGATCAGTAGATGATGACAATGATTACGATGTGCACATTGACAACGTTGAAATTCTGATTCCTTCACCAACTGATGTAGGTGTATCCGGTATCATTGTTCCAACCGGTGAATGCGGTTCTCCGGCACTATTGCCAGTGAAAGTGCAACTTTATAACAACGGTGGGCAGACACAGACATCTGTTCCTGTTTCGTATTCCTTAAATGGACAAGCGGCTGTTTCCCAAACATTCTCCGTCAGTCTTGCACCGGGAGGGTTTGAAGAAGTGACATTCCAGAACCCGGTAGCCATTGCCATCGGTAGTAACAACAGTATTTCAGCCTGGACCAGCCTTACTGGTGATCTTAATATTATAAACGATTCGACAACGAAAGTTACTTTCAGCCGGAGTGCAGCTCAGTTTCCAACCAACACATTTACTGGATTCACCGGTACCAATTTATCGACTGTATTTCCAGGATGGAAAGAGCAGACAGGTAATATTCCTACCGGTACTACTTCAACCTGGGCCAATAGTTCAGCCGGTCAAACAACTGCTTTGGGAAGCCAGACCGCTCGCATCAATCTTTTTGGTACTACGCGGAGAGAGTGGCTCGTGAGTCCGGCTTTCAATCCGGATCCGGCAATGGTGCTCAAATTTAAAGTTGCTGTAACCAATCTGGGAACAGCAGCGGCAGACTCTATGGGATCCGATGATTCTGTTCATGTGATGAGCAGCAGCGATTGTGGCCAAACCTGGAGAAAACTCAAATCATTCACCAGAGAGAATAACCTTTCCAACACACTTACCTCGTTTACAGTTCCTTTAAACGCTTCAGCTGGCGAACCATTGCGTATAGCTTTCTATGCTTCTGACGGAAATGTGGATAATGCGTTTGATTATGATTTTCACGTTGATGAAGTGGAAGTTGTGATTCCGCAGCCAAAAGATCTGGGTGTTTCTGCTCAGGCACTTCCCAACACCAGCTGCAGTGCACCTTCAACGTTTAATTTAAAAATTTCAGTCACCAACTTCGGGTCTGAAGCTCAAACTGGTTTCCCGGTTGGATTCAGAGTAAAAGAACTGGCACCTGTAATTGAAACATTCACCGGCACAATTCAGCCGGGCCAGACATCAGAGTACACATTTGCGGCATCCATTGATTTGTCAGCCGGTGGAAGTTTTGCCATCCGGTCATGGACCAGCCTTCCATTGGATGTAGCGACTTCAAATGATACCATTTATGGTCAGGTTGTCACTCCTTCACTAAGCCTTAATTCTGTATCATTTTCCGGGTTTGATGGTCAGAATCTGAGCGACCTGTTTGCCGGATGGGGCGAACAGGCAGGATCTGTACCAACTGGTCAGACTTCATTGTGGTACAACAGCACTCCTACTCAGGCAACAAATCTGGGAAGTGCTACTGCCCGGATGGCCTATTCAACCAATACCAAAAGAGAGTGGATCATGAGCCCTGTATTTCTGACAGCGGCCAATTCACATGTTTCATTCCGCCTGGCTGTAACAGAAAGAAATTTTACAATTAGCGATGCCATGGGTTCTGATGATTCACTGAATGTGATGATATCGACAGATTGCGGCCAAACCTGGACCCGTGTCAGAGCATTCACTGCCGCTTCCGGACTTACCAATGTATTAACAGAATACAGTGTTGATCTTTCATCGTTTGCCGGACAAAGTTGTCGCGTCGCATTTTACGGAACGGAAGGTACTGTTGATAATGTCAACGATTTTGACATGCATCTCGATGATGTAAAAGTGGATGTGGTTTCCGGTGTTCAGTCATTGGCGATACAGGATGTGCAGATTTATCCGAATCCATCAACCGGTCATTTTTTCATCCGCTCGGGTGAAATCAGAAATGATGCCAGGGTACAACTTTCCGGAATGGACGGCAGAGTCTGGAATATCACGGCACAATACAAAGGAGAAGGAATCCTTGAGCTAAACACCGGTTCGTTGCCAGCAGGTCTTTATCGGATTCAGGTGCAAATGGCTGAATCTGTGATTCAATCTTCTGTCCTGATCAGATAAGAATCTCACAGAATCAAAAAAGGTGTACCGGATTGAATCATCGGGTACACCTTTTTTTATTTCAGCTGATGCCGGTTTTTGATCAGGGTGAGTTCCCTCGAATCCTGATTTCGGTGAAAGCAGTAACCCGTTCTTCGGACCTGAAAAAAATGCATTTATGGAAAAAGGTTGAAGGCCAATTTTTTTTTGTGTAACATTGGCCCTCTATTTGCAAATCCTGCCTCTTTTTCTACCAAAAAAGTCTATTTATTTCGCACATGCAAAGAATTTACGTTCTGCTGATTTTCTTACTACTCAGCCTCAGTCTCAAGGCTCAGAACCTTGCGGTTGACTACCTTTTTAACCGGACATCGGAACCCTACGTTCCTTTGACGAATGACACCACATTGGGCTCGGGCTTTCAGGATGACATCCTGTATATGAGCCAGACGCTTAACAGTGGTCCCACTCTTTGTACTTCTTGTTCACTGACGGGTCAGGGTCTGCCGATTGGATTTCCTTTCCTGTTTGACGGAAACACATTTACCCGTTGGGCATTTTCATCAAATGGTTACATAAAACTTGGAAATGGTACATTCACCATAACCAACAGTTTGGCATCTGCTTTTTCATCTGCCTTCGACAGTACCAATCAGAACAATCTGATCTCGGCTTTACATGGTGATATCATGATGACGGAGATTCAGGGTTCATTCCGGTACCGGACTATTGGCAACCCGGGTTCCCGTATCCTGGTCGTGGAATACAGAGCGATGAAGCACTACGTTCCCAATGTAACCTCTGAAGAAATCTACAACTTCCAGATCCGTCTTCATGAAGGGTCCAATAAAATCAGCTTTGCATACGGACCGTTTCTGAAAGATGATATTTCAAGAAACTATACAGTAGGGATCAGGGGCAGATTTTTCAATGATATCCACTTAAGGAGTCTCCCTTCATCTGCCCCCAACTGGCTGGCCAACACAAGAGGGACCAATTCAAGTGCCACTATGGCCACCAATACAGAATTAACTCCGATTGATGGTCTTGTTTTCAACTTTATACCTCGTCAGTACGACAATGATTTGACTTTGGAAGAAGTTCTTACACCATTGAAAGGAATCCGTTCCTGCCCACTGACCAACGCCGAACAGGTTGTGGTAAGGGTGAAAAATACGGGTGTCCTGCTGCAAAATGCAGCCACAGTGGGTTACAGGGTTGGTAATGGGTCCGTTGTTTCGCAACAGGTGACTTTTTCTCCTCCTCTTACTGCCAACCAAACCCGTGATATTACCTTCACAACTCCTGCCAACATGAGCGGGACCACACCTCCCGAACTTACTACATTTGTATACATTGCGAATGAAGAAGAAGGTAGCCGCAACAATGATACTGTGGTAACAAAGTTTTCTGTTGGCAGACCATTTGAAGTCCATGCGATTTCATCTTATGACTCTTTAAAACTTGCTGGATGGAACAGAGGACGGGGTGCTGTATCTCCAACTGGTGATTACAGCCTCTGGAAAGCAACCAATTCATTTTCATTGAACAATTCCTCGTTGGAAATGCGTACCGACACTCCATTGGTAAAGAACGAATGGTTCTACAGTCCGGGTTACAGGGTGGATACCTCTTACAACTATGGTATTAACTTTTCGTCTGCCATCACCGACGGCCTTACCGGAACCAACTCGATCTCCAGCATTGGTGATGATACAGTTTATTTTGCTTATTCAACCGATTGCCGCCAGACGTGGAAGACGCTGAAGAAATTTTCTTCTGCCGATCTAACCGCCGGTCTGATTGACAATACCCTGAAACCATTTGAAGTGTTCCTTCCCCCTTCCGTGAAGGAACTGGTCACATTCGGTTTTGTTGGTAAGAATAACGGAAATGCATTTCCTAATGCCTACCGATTCCATTTTTCCAATTTCTACCTGCGTCGGGTACCACGTTTTGACCTGAGTGCTGATACAGTACGGATTCCTTCTGTTGTGAGCTTGTCCTGTAAATATTCAGCTCAGGAACCATTGTACATCAAAATTACCAACCGTGGTTTTGATAATGTGGATAGTACCGATGCCGGTTTTTCCATCAATGGTGGTCTGGTGATTAAAAAGAAGTTTGGCTTCAATCCGGCATTACCTCCTGGTGGAACTGCTACTTTGTATTTTGAAGGAAGTTCAGGTGCTGACCTTTCCGTACAGGAAGGTTCCATTGTGACCGGTTTTGTGGCGCTTCGGAAAGAAAACGTGGCACAGAAAACCAACGATACCACCCGCAGAAACTATAATCTGATCCCGGGACTCACCATTCCTACTCCTGTGTATCCGACTTATGCCGCTGCACTCGGTGCCCGTTGGCAAAGAGGAAGAGGCGTGAACGCACCTGCCGGAGTTATCTCAAGCTGGGGAAATAAAACGACGTTCCCTGCCCAGCAGACAACCGGTATTGATTTAGCCGGAACTTCAAGTACTGTGAACGACTGGTTCTATAGTGCCAGCTATGTTGGACCAAGTATAGTAACCCTTGTATTCAAAGCAGCGGTAACTGCCACCGGATCAACAAATGCAGCTACGACTATGAATAGCGACAGTGTGAAGGCCATGTATTCAGTGGATTGCGGTGCTTCCTGGAAATCAGTGAAGTCATTTTCCTCTGCTGATCTCACTTCCGGAAACATCAACAATGCTCTGAAGGAATTTTCATTCCAGATTTTCAACACCCGTGGATCCATCCTGGTTGGGTTCGCTGCTTTCCGTGATGGATCTTCCCCTGTAACAGCTGGTTATACGTTCCACGTCGATTCAATCAGTGTCGGAACCCCAAGTTTCCCGGATTTTGCTGCCGTTGGTTTGCTGCCCGGACTTGAAGGAACCATCACCTGCCCTGGAAGCAATCCTGTTTCATTGGGTGTAATTGTTCGCAACGCAGGTAGTGTTCCAATCACTTCTGCTACGGTGGGTTACCGTCTTAACGGTGTAGTTACTTCGAAAGTGGTGAATTTTGATGGAGCCGGTCTGGCCGTAGGTGGAAGTGACACCATCAAATTCGCCGGAACGGAGGCTCCTGTTTACGCTGCTCCTGGTAATTACTTCCTGAAGGGGTTTGTACAATTGGGCTCTGAGGCCGCTACTACTGCGTTTAATGATTCATCCAACAGTAATACGTTTACTTTGTTTGGACTTGTACCGGTTCCCTACAATCAGACGTTTACCGGCCCAGGCTTTTTGCCTATTGGCTGGATATCAGATACTGCAAGCGGAAAAGGCTTCAAGCATACCCTCGGTCGTGGACCAGCAGGCACTCAGGCACTCAGTTTCCGTGCTCAGCCGACTGCACAAAGGGCCAGCCTGATTACCAGAAACTTTGGAACCGTATCAACCAGTACGCCATTTTTGAATCTAACCTACAGAAGTCAGGAACAATCACTT
>DAIOVD010000188.1:0-8028 GCA_036759185.1 Catalimonadaceae bacterium
CCCGTTGCGCACTTTCAGGTAAACAGGAAAGGTTCCGTCCGTCGGATACAACACCACAGGATTCCGTCTGTTCGATGCAGCAGGAGAACCACCGGGAAACGTCCATTCCCATGAGGCCCCAGTATGCTGAAGGAAAGAATAGTCTTCGAAATACAAGGAATCGCGTTTGCAGACAACTGTCTGACTCAGTTGATTCACCGTAGGTCTGGCCAGAGGATTGGCCGGAATTTCTTCCAGTTCACTTTCCCAGATTCCTTTGCCATACGTAGCCAGCCGGATTTTTCCATCCCTGAAAAACGGTTTCAGAATGTTTCCGTTCGTGAAGGTTGGCAAGCCCTGATTGGCCAATAGCCAGTTGCCTGCCAGGTTCCGGTAATACACAGCTTTCTGTGTGGCTGCATAAAGTCCGGCACCGGGGATAAAAGCAATTGTCTGAATGCTTTCGTTGTTCAGCAATGCATTGCTTCGGTTGGTCCAGTTTGTGCCTCCGTTGCTGGTTTCATAGATTTTGGTGGTATTCCCCGCATCCGGAAACGCCAGAAACAAATGATTCTCATTGGCCGGATCCAGAGCCAGTAAAATCCGGCGACTGTTTCCGCCAGGAAGAGTGACTGCATTCCAGCTGCTTCCTCCGTTGGTTGTTTTCCACAATTTCCCGGCACCTCCACTGGCGGCTTGCTGTGTTACATACAGAACATCGGGTTTGGTGGAAGCCACTTCAATGTATTTCACCTGGTTACCAAGGACGGTACCAAAGGAAAACAGTTTGAAAAACGAACCGCCTCCGTCTGTGGTTTTCCAGATGGCATTGTCCTTTCCTACCCAGGCAATGTTGTAGCAATTGGGGTGAAACTCCATTTCGCTGGACTCCGCAGCAAAATAACTTTCGTTCGGAGAAATTCCGAAGGCAGCACCGGCGATGGGATCTGTCAGGTTACGGGGAAGTGTCCGCCCGCCAATATCAGAGAAATAGGTTTTTCGGTTCTGTCCCGGATTCACATAACCAGTTGAGGCTTCACCACCTCCCAGTTCCAGGAAATTTCCGGCACCGTAGTTTTCGTGGTAGGCCAGATTGCCATTGTGATACAATCCCCCAACCAGCACATCTTCATTCCATCCGCTTCCAAATCCCCAGTAATCAGACGCATGCACACCCGTCATCCGGAACGATGGCTGAGTCGAAAAAAAGTCGGGAGCCCTGTAAATCCCGCCGTCGGTGGTGATCCAGTAATCGCCGGCACTTCCCGGACGGAAATCCTGCATGTCCACATGCATATTCAGCGGGCCGCCAATGTATCCGGCCATTCCCTGAAAACTCACACCCCCGTTGGTGGATTTCCAGAGATTGAGTCCGCCCACCAGAATGTGGTCGGCATTTTCTTTCGATGCCATGAAGGCACAATTGTAAAAGCCCTGATGGTAGGCCCAATCCGGACTTCCCACAGCAAGGTTCGGGTGACTGGCTGAATACGGCCCACCGGTGAAACCAGCAGGTAACGTCCAGGAAATTCCGCCGTCTGTGCTTTTGTAAATCCCGATAAATCCAATGTCATCTGCTTTTGATTCACCGATCAGGTATGCATACACCCGGCTTGAATCCACCGGACTCACAGCAAGCCGGGCACCTCCGTCGGTTCGGTCAGGATCAGTCGAATTGTACCAACCTTCCGTACTTTGAACCCAGTTCTGGCCACCATCTGTTGATCGAAAGAATTCGCAGCGTTTCTCTGCCGGATTGTTTTTCAACAGAAAAAAATGGTTCTCATTCCCTGGTTTTTGTTTGATGTCATAGGCTTTCTGGCTGAACACCTGCTGCCATGTTCTTCCTGTGTCCTGTGAGGAATAAAATCCTTTGTCGGTGGCAGCAAAGGCACGGCCGGGTATCGTTTCCGATTGATAAAACTCATTGAATCCCAGATCGCTGCCGGCCAACACCCGAATCCAGACTTGCCCGCCGTTTGTACTGCGGTACAATCCATTGTTTCCTCCGGCCAGCACAAACTCAGGCAACACCGGATGAACGGAAACCGCCGAAACACCGCTTCCAAAATCCAATGACTTGCTTGCCAGGGTCCATGAACGGGCGGAATCCAGACTTTTATAAACCTCACCGGGTTCTGTGCCACAATACATGATGGCCGGTTGCGATGTGCAAATGGAAAGCGAATAAATATTGGCCTGCCCGGTTCCCGGTTTTCCTTCCGGTTCATGATTTTTTATCGGACCAATAATTTTCCAGCTTGTGGTTTTATCTCCGGATTGCTTTTTGAGGTATTCTGCTTCGATGGTGTTTCGTTCCTTTTCCGTTTGGATCACCGGAAATCCTTTTGCATCCAGTCTGGTCTGGTTTTTTCGTCGCCAGCGTTTGTAATACTGCGTGTGGTATGACTTTTTAAATGGATGACTTCGGTAATAGTCCTGATACATCGAATCGCAGACATAGGCCGACACTTGGCCGGAATACATGGCTTTTGCCCATTCCGGCAACCGGCTGATTTCTGTATCGGAAGGACGAACCATCTGCTGGGCTGCTCCTTTCAGGAAGAAAACCGTGATCGCAACGAAAACGAAAAAAGAGCGAATCCGCATATTTATTGTTGAGGACTTTTGTTTTGAGCTTACCAGCTCAGTAATTCATTCAGTTTTTCTGTCACCTTATCGGCATTGGGAAGCATGGTGAATTCCAGTGTCGCATTCAACGGAATCGCCGGAAGATTTTCAGCCCCCATCGTCATCACCGGAGCATCCAGATATTTGAAACACTCTTCCTGTATCCAACCGGCCAGACTGCGGGCAAAGGAACTTTCGATCGGTTCCTCTGTAAGAACAAGGCACCGTCCGTTTTTTCTGACGGTTTCCAGAATCGCATCTTTATCCAGTGGATACAAAGTTCGCAAATCGAGAACTTCGATGGTGTCCTTCATTTCTGATGATGCATTCAATGCCCAGTGAACGCCCATTCCGTAGGTAATCACCGTCATCGTTTTTCCTTTGTCCGCCAGTTCCTCATTTGCTTTCTGAACAAGGTTGGCTTTTCCAAAAGGAAGAATGTAGTCTTCGGATGGCTCGATTGTTTTGGCTCGTTCAGTGCCTGGATTTTTTGACCAGTACAAACCTTTGTGTTCCAGAATCACAACAGGATTCGGATCGTAATAGGCGGCTTTCATCAATCCTTTCAGATCGGCACCTGTCGAAGGATAGGCGATTTTGATTCCTTTGATGCTGGTCAGAACCGATTCCACACTGGAAGAATGGTAGGGTCCGCCACTTCCATACGCACCAATCGGAACACGAAGAATCATGCTCACCGGCCATTTTCCGTTGCTCAGAAAACAGGAACGACTCACCTCGGTAAACAATTGATTGAGTCCCGGCCAGATGTAATCTGCAAACTGAACTTCCACGATGGGCTTCAAACCAACGGCAGACATTCCTGCGGTAGAACCCACAATGAATGCTTCCTGAATGGCGGTGTTGAAAACGCGGTTGTCGCCAAATTTCTGAGCCAGCGTGGCGGCTTCACGGAACACTCCTCCCAATCGTTTGCCAACGTCCTGTCCGTATAGCAGACATTCCGGGTGTTTGTGCATCAGTTCTTCAATGGCGTGAAGGGCTTGATCCACCATCACTTCTTTGCTTCCTTTGGGTTCCCGTTTTCCTTTTTCTTCGGTGATGGGAGTAGGAGCGAAGTCGTGCAGAAACAAATCTTCGGGTCTTGGATCTTCTGCCTTCAGGGCCTTTTCAAGGTCCTGTTTCACTTTGGAACGTGCTTCTTTCTCCAGTTTCTGAATGGCATTTTCAGTGATACCTTCCGCCAGCAAGGCCGCCCGGAATTTCGGAAACGGGTCCTGTTTCTGATCGTCTTCGAGATCATCGCGGTACCATTCCATCCGTACACCAGATGTATGATGGTTCAGCAAAGGCACTTTGGCATGAATCAGAAATGGCCGCCGTTCGGTACGGATGGCATTCATCGCATACGAAAGCGTGGCATAGCACTGTATGAAATCGGTCCCGTCTATGCTGATGGCTTCGATTCCGTGAAATCCTGCCATATACTCGGCGGCATTCTGGGCCCGCACTTCGTTGGAAGATGCGGAGATGTCCCATTCGTTGTCCTGCACCAGATATAAAATGGGTAGCTGATGAAGGGCTGCCATCTGAAAGGCTTCGGATACTTCACCTTCCGTAATCGAGGCATCTCCGAATGAACAAAGCACCAATGGCTTTTCATCTGAAGAAGACAATCCCTGAATTTCTTTGTATTTCAATCCCATGGCTGCTCCGGTTGCCGGAATTCCCTGCATGCCGGTGGCGGAAGACTGATGCGGTATTTTTGGTTTATCCGGATCGTTGAGGCTGGGGTGGCAATAATAGGTTCGGCCTCCTGAAAACGGATCCTCCCGTTTGGCCAGCAACTGCAACATCAACTGGTAAGGCTGCATTCCGATGCCCAGCAACATGGATTCATCCCGGTAATAAGGATAAGCGAAATCCTGTTTCTGCAGGAGAAGTCCGGCTGCAATCTGAATGGCTTCATGTCCTTTGGATGTGGAATGAACATATTTGGAAACCAGTTTGAAGTTGTCTTCATAGGTTTTGCTCATTTCCCTGGCCGTTGCCATCAGCCCGTAGGCTTTCATCAACAACGTTTTATCCAACTCCTTTTGAGTCAGATTCTTTTCAATTACCTCTTTTATCATTTGGTGTATGGTGGGACAAATTTAGGAGAAGCTTTCTCTTTTCTTTAGTCCATATAGCAAACATTGCTTGATTTCCTTTTCAATTTCTTCCGCTGCCAGATCTCTGTGGCGACCCGACCATGAATAGAGCCAGTGCAGAGAGGACAGAATCGAATATACAGCCATGTCCACATCGGTTTTTTCAATATAGCCTTCTTTCATGCCGTCCGAAATGATGCTTTTGAACCGCTTTTCGTAATCCGACCGATGGGCTACGTATTGTGAGAGCATAGGTTCTTCGAGATGAACCCATTCTCCTGTGATCAGCGAAATCTGATCGGGATGCGCCAACGTGAGTTTTACATGCAGCGAAACCAGCATTTCCAGTTTCTGAAAGGGATTCAATCCGGATTTTTCCACCTGTTCCATCCCTTCCATAAATTCTCTGGCCAGCGTGAGAAGCAGTTCTTTGAGAATATCCTGTTTGCTGGAAATATGGTTGTACAAACTGGCCGCCTCCATGTTCATCTCAGAGGCAATCATACGGACGGACGTAGCCGAAAATCCTTTCTTCCGGAAAAGCCGGGCCGCAACCTCCAGTATCTGATCCTTCCTGATTTTTTCTTTTGATTTCGGCTGCCGCATTGGTTTTGTTCGAATTGGGTGCAAATCAACAAAAGCGGCCCCAATAATTCATGGAATGAGTCGGGCTTTCTACGCCAGCATCGACATCACTTTGTTCAGGTGCCGGGCAAAAATCTCCAGCTCTTCTTTCGTATTATAAAAACTGAGCGAAACACGGACGGTACCCGGAACGCCGAATCGGCTCATTAAAGGTTGACAACAATGGTGTCCTGTCCGTACGGCAATGCCATATTGGTCGAGCAGCGTTCCGATGTCAGAGGGATGGGCTTTGTCGGAAACAAAGGAAACAACCGAAGCTTTGTGTGCTGCCTGTCCAATGATCCGTAATCCAGGCGTTTGTGAAACGATATCGGTTGCCAGTGTGAGTAACTCATTTTCATGGGCTTCCACCATTTCACGGTCAAGCGACTGGATAAAGTCCACTGCAAATCCCAATCCGATACCGTCCGCAATGTTCGGTGTCCCGGCTTCGAAACGGAAAGGAAGTTCGTTGTAGGTCGTCTTTTCGAAGGTCACTTCTTTGATCATTTCACCGCCGCCCTGGTAAGGTGGAAGTGCTTCTAGTCTGGCTTTTTTGCCGTAGAGAATTCCGATGCCGGTCGGACCAAACATTTTATGGCCGGAGAAAACGGCGAAGTCTGTTCCCAGTTCCTGCACATTGATCACAAAATGCCCGACGGCTTGTGCACAATCGAGAACCGTGATGGCGCCCAGCCTGGCTGCTTTTGCGATCAGTTCCTTTGCCGGATTGATGGTGCCGAGTGCGTTCGAAATGTACACCATCGAAAACACCTTTGTCTTTTCAGACATCAGTTTTTCTGCTGCTTCCAGATCAAGTTCGCCGTTGTCAAGCACCGGAATCACCTTCAGGACGGCACCGCTTTGTTCGCAGGCCATTTGCCAGGGCACAATGTTGGCGTGGTGTTCCATTCCGGTGATCAGAATTTCGTCACCGGCTTTCAGATAGGATTTGGCCAGACCCGAAGCAATCAGATTGATGCCTTCGGTGGTTCCTTTCGTGAAAATGACTTGTTCTGGCGTTTCAGCCGAAATGAACTGCTGGATTTTCTTTCGGGATGCCTCGTAGGCCGTCGTTCCCTTGTCGGCCAGATAGTGCGCACCCCGGTGGATGTTGGCGTTGTAGTTTCGGTAATAATCGACCAGCGATTGAATCACCGATTCCGGTTTTTGTGTGGTGGCCGCATTGTCGAAATACACCAACGGGTGCTTTCCAACCATTTGATTCAGAATCGGAAACTGATTTCGAATTACATAGAGCATTTCCTTTGTTTGATCTGTTTCCACCACCATACGATTTTAGTTCTTGATTATCCTGCGATCATTCTGTCCATTTCGGCCAGAACTTCTGATTCAACCAGTTCCCGAAGGTTTTTGTTGTCGATTTTCATCAGAATTTCAGAAGCGAAAGCCTGCACAAGCAGCATCCGGGCAGTGGCCAGATCAAGACCGCGACTTCGCAGATAGAATACCGGTTCTTCATCTAACTGGCCAATGGTGGCACCATGAGAGCACTTCACATCGTCAGCAAAAATTTCCAGCTGTGGCTTGGCAAATACTTTAGCGTCGGGCGACAGAAGAATGTTTTTGCTGGATTGATACGCATTGGTTTTCTGCGCTTCCTGATCCACGAGAATCTTTCCGTTGAATACGCCGGTCGATTTACCTCCAAACACACCTTTGTACAGCTGGTTGCTGGTGGTGTTTTCTGGTTTATGGTTGATGAACGTATGATGATCCACCAACAGTTTATGATTGCCGAGAGTGAGTCCGTACATATGGGCATCTCCCTGACTTCCATTGATTTTGATCTCGAGATTGTTGCGGAGGTAACCTTCGCCCATCGCAACTACGACATGTTGAAAGACGGCTTTTTCTTCCGTTTCAACTCTGGTTTGATGAACCTGAGACAACGAGGCAGTTCCTTTTTCGAAATTCAGCCATTTTACAAAAGCCGATTTGCCAACTTTTATTTCGGTGATGGAATTGACAACTGTAGGCTGTGCATTTTCGTTCCGCCAGATTTCGGCAAACGATATTTCAGCTCGTTCACCCACATTGATTTCGACTCTTGGCTGTGACCAGAGTCCGGTTGCCTGAGCCGTTTGCAGGTGCAAAAAAATGACCGGCTTTTCAATCACTGTTTTCGGTGCCACATCAATGTAAATGCCCTGATGTCGGGTAGCGTCGTTCAATTGAGAAAACAACGTATTCTCGAAAGCCGGAATGCTGTTGCCCGATTTTTCAGGAGAACCCACCCGGAAGCCGGACGGAAACGTTTTTTCACTCAGGTTGGGCTGGAAAGCGCCATTGATGAACACGAGAAGAATGCATTCCCCGAATTCCTCAGACGAGAATTGTCCGGATCCATGCGTTCCTTCATTTTGAATGACAAATGATGTGTCTTTCGGAATCTGGAAAGGGGAATATTTCCATTCCTCGTTCTTCACTCCCGGAAATGAAAGGGCCGTTTCAGGCTGAATATCCGCGTTTCCAGACAAATGCTGAATCTGCGAAATGAGACTGGACTTCAGTTCTTCCAGAGCAGGATTGGTTTTCATAGTGATGACGGTTTGGGGTTTTATGCCAGAGCTGTTTCTGCTTTTACCCAGTCGTACCCTTTTTCTTCCAGTTCCAGAGCCAGTTCTTTGGTGCCTGATTTTACAATCCGGCCATTCCAGAG
>DAIOVD010000189.1:0-4395 GCA_036759185.1 Catalimonadaceae bacterium
ATTTCCACTTCCATCCTGGCCGCATTCGTGGAAGGGAAACGGCATTTTGAAGTTTACCTCAGGACTTCAAAACCAAGGAAAATAAGTAGAAACCACTCCCTACGCTTTCACCGCCCACCGCATTTTGGTGGACCGGGCACGTGGGTTGTTGAAAATCTCTTTGGCCGACGGCCGGATGGGTTCCAACGAAATCTCACTGAAAATCCCTTCACGGAAATAATGCTGGAAGAACTTTTTCACCCTCCGGTCTTCTCCCGAATGAAACGACAGAATCGCCACCCGTCCACCCGAAACCAGGGCATCGGGCAGTTTCTCCAGAAACTTCTCCAGCACTTCAAACTCCTGGTTCACCGCAATGCGCAATGCCTGAAAACAACGCTGACTCGATTTTTTGATCACCTCAGGTCGCTCGTCTTTCGGCACCACCACCAGTGTTTCCCGGATGATGTCCCGCAACTGCCCCGTCGTTTCTACAGGCAGTCCTTTTGCAAGGCGGGCCGTGATGGCAAGGGACAGAATCTCCGCATAGGGCTCATCGGAATTTTCGACCAGAATGGTCTGCAGTTCCTTTTGCGAGAGCTTTTTCAACAGAGCCGAAGCCGGTTTGCCGCTTCTCGGATTGAGGCGAAGATCCAGCGGACCGTCTGCCTTAAAGGTAAATCCCCGTTCGGGATTGTCGATCTGCATCGACGAAACGCCCAGATCGGCCAGCACAAAATCGAGTGGCCCGGCCTGCTGCACAAGGAGGTGGATATCGCAGAAGTTCATTTTCTGAATTACGACCTGTTCTTCTCCAAAGCCAAGTGCCGCCAGTCGTTCCCGTGTTTTCGGCAGTTCGATCGGGTCGGCATCGATGGCGTAGAGGATTCCGTCCGGAGAAAGTTGCCTGAGCATTTCCAGGCTGTGGCCGCCGTAACCCAACGTGGCATCGAGTCCTTTCTGTCCCGGTTTGATCTGCAGGAAATCCAGGATTTCATCCACACAAATGGAGCGGTGCATGCCTGCCGGAGTGGCGCCTTTCTGCTTCACCTTTTCCACATCGGCGGCGTACTTATCGGGCTGCAGTTCTTTGTATTTTTCCTGAAATGCTTTCGGGTGCGTGCCTTTGTAGCGTACCCGGCGTGCGGGTTTGGAAGAGGGTTGGTCCATTTGGTTCAATCAGATCGGTGTGGTGGCAAGGTATGGATACCACATCTGGTAAAATAGAGTCAAAAACCTTCGAAAACCAAATTCAAATCGTCACTCAGAACGGGTTAAAAACATCTGTGAATTCCCCTTGATTGGGTCACTGCCTTTAAAAACAGAAAAGCCCTGCGATGTGCAAGGCTTTTCTGTTGATGTGAGTGAATTACGTCAGACTGCTTTTCCCATCTGGTTCAGGTACCGAAGGTGAGAACCAACGGCCGACCAGAAGTTTTTGTACTCTACATATTTCACGTTGTACTCATCGCAGGTCTCGCAGATAATCTTGTGCAGGGCAGGATAGTGTACGTGGCTGATTTTCGGAAACAGGTGATGCACCATCTGGAAATTGAGGCCACCCAGTAACCAGGTCAGCACTTTGCTTTCGGTTCCGAAATTCACGGTGGTGTTAATCTGGTGAATCGACCACTCCGACCCGATCAGGACGGTATCGTTCTCGTCTTTGGACGAGAAAATAGTGCCTTCCACAATGTGGGCGAGCTGAAAAATAATGGCCAGCGTAAATCCGCAGGACAGGCACAAAATGAGATATCCCAGAATGGCCAGTTTCGGTCCCATGAAAAAGGCGGGGATACCGATAAAAATGAACACATGAACGATTTTTGTGATCCAGAAAACGAAGTGGTCTTTCAGGGTCAGTTCTTCCATTGGTGTATCATCGGCAATTTTACGCGTAAAGTATTTTTTGAAATCGCGGTAGTAAATCCAGAATACATAGGTTAAGCTGTACAGGAAGAAGGCGTAATAGGCTTGAAATTTGTGTATCGGAATGTAGAGCTGATCGCTGTGCATCCGTAGGAACGGCTTCAGGTCTATGTCGTCGTCAACACCTTCAATATTAGTATATGTATGATGATTGATCACGTGTTTCTGGTGCCAGAACTGAGAAATGCCACCAAGGAAATTCAGTGAGTACGCCATCATCTGGTTCACCTGTTTGTTGGACGAATAACTGTGGTGTGAGCCATCGTGCATCACATTAAAACCAATGAGGGCAAATACAATTCCCTGAAAGAAGTAGCAGGCAAACCACTCCCAGGTGCCGGCAGTAATGACAAAAACCTGTAGAAAATAATTGACTGCCAGAAGACCAAACAGGATCACAGACTTAAGAAACAACTCATTGTTTCCGTAGGTCGAAATCTGGTTTTCCTCAAAATAGGAGTTTACTTGTTTTCGGAGAATGGATAAGAAATTTTGATTCGATTTTTCAAATCTGATATTCATGCAAAAGAGGTAGGTATGAAGTACTGTGGAACACTGCGTTTCAGTATTTGTTTTGATAAATTTGGCAATCGCAGCATGTCTGAAAACGGGAAAGCTAGCTCTAAACAGCTGTACTTCCAATTTCTGGTCCCGATTATTTACCCGATCTGCATTTTCTGACTGGCCGTTTCAATTTAGCGGATCATCATTTTTTCTATTCAAAAGCTCATTTTTTCAGGTTAGTATGCTGTTATCTTCGATAAACTGATTTTTACATTTCACCCGGACCAAATGGAAAAAAAACCGGTTGTCCGAAAATAATTCAGGCAGGAATCAATCCTTTTTCAAACTTTGCCCATCCTTAACCGTCTTTGGGCTGCCTATGATATGAAGCTATACATCAACGATAAATACGTCCATCTTATCCGGGAATCCGAAGCCGGGTCCTCTTCTCTTTCTGCTGATCAAAAACTGACTTCACTGACCGGTGTTTCTCCTGTTTCTTTGTCGGGAACTGTTTTGCTGGAACACACATCTGAAGACGACATCAGCCAGATTCTCAACTGGATTGAATTCAAGAAGATTCCGCATGTCCAGACCATCGTCTGCCTTACCAGCGAACATAAGCAGGTGAAAAGCTACATCAAAAGTCAGTTCCGTATTGTGGAAGCCGCAGGTGGACTGGTGCGGAAACGGGATAAGTTTCTCCTCATTTTCCGTCTTGGCAAATGGGATCTGCCCAAAGGCAAGCTCGAAAAAGGGGAAAAGGCAAAGATTGCCGCTGTACGGGAAGTGATGGAAGAATGTGCCGTCGAGGCAGAACTCGTCGACAAACTTTGCACCACCTGGCATACCTACATTCAGGAAGGAAAGCGGATTCTGAAGAAAACCACCTGGTACAACATGAACTGTCTCAACGATGCCAACATGGAACCCCAGTATGTGGAAAACATTGAAGACATCCGCTGGATGACACTCGAACAGGCAAACCATGCATTGAAGAACAGCTACCGAAGCATTCAGGGTGTGATGGAATCCTGGAAACGCCACCAGCCCGAGTCTTCCTGACACAATTTTCTCTGATGGAAATTGACAAACGGAAGAATGGGGTCTTCGCTTCTTTGCCTACCTTTGACCGACTATGAAAATTCTCATCCTCAACGGCCCCAACCTCAATCTGCTGGGCAAACGACAGCCCGAAATCTACGGGAATGTGTCGTTTGATGATTATTTCACCCGATTACAGACGGAGTTTCCACAACATGAGCTGGTGTATTTCCAGTCCAATCACGAAGGCGCTTTGATCGACTTTTTGCAGGAAAACAGCACCGGTGCCCAGGGATTGGTGATCAATGCCGGAGGACTTACCCACACGTCGGTGTCTCTGGCGGATGCGGTTGCCAATCTGCCCTTTCCGTCCATTGAAGTACACATTTCCAATATTTTCGCCAGGGAGTCTTTCCGCCACCATAGTTACCTTTCGTCCGTGTGCAAAGGCCTTGTCTGCGGACTCGGACTCACCGGTTATTCATTGGCCATTTCCAGTTTATCGCAATCCCATTCCTCCTGATTTTACATGACAACTTTTTTTCCGGGACCCAGCAAAGTAAGACCTGAGCTGGGCCAGTATCTGCAGGATGCCTTTACCAACGGCATTCTCAGTGTAAGCCACCGCTCCGAAACGTTTAACCAATTATCGGAACAAACCCTGCAACTGCTTCGGCAGAAGCTGGCCATTCCCGATTCGTATACCATTCTCTACACCAGTTCGGCCACCGAATGCTGGGAAATCATTTCCCAATCATTTACCCGGAAAAAGGCAGCGCACTTTTCTTCGGGGGCCTTTGGAGACAAGTGGTTTCAGTATGCACATGCCATCCATCCGGCATCGCACAAAGTGCCGTTTCATGTGACCGAAGAACTGGTGGCCGATTACATGGATGTGTTTGAAGACGATGAGATGATTTGTCTCACACAAAATGAAAC
>DAIOVD010000189.1:4495-7988 GCA_036759185.1 Catalimonadaceae bacterium
ATTACATGGATGTGTTTGAAGACGATGAGATGATTTGTCTCACACAAAATGAAACATCCAACGGAACCCAGATTTCGTTTGATACCCTGTCTGAAATTCGGGGAGCGCACCCCAATCAGCTGGTGGCCCTGGATTGCACCTCTTCCATGGCCGGGATCAATCTACCCTATATTCTGGGTGACATCTGGTTTGCGTCTGTACAAAAATGTTTCGGACTTCCTGCTGGTCTTGGCTTGCTCATTTTATCGCCAGCTGCTGTGCAAAGAGCCCGTGAGATCAACGACACCCGATACTACAACAGTGCCTTGACTATGATCGGGCACATCGAAAAATTCCAGACCAGCTGCACACCCAATGTGCTGGGCATTTATCTGCTCAACCGCGTTTTGCAGGATGCTCCCCGCATTGAAGAAACCGATGCCCTGCTTCGAAGCCGCATGGCTCGTTATATTCAGGCGGCGGAAGGACAGAATCTTCATCCACTGGTAAGCAACGATGCCGTCCGTTCGACGACGGTTCTGGCAGTTCAGGCCGATCCGGAGCTGATTGCCGGCATCAAAGCGGAAGCCAAAGCAGAGGGAATGCTGCTCGGTTCGGGGTATGGCACCTGGAAAAACGACACCTTCCGCATTGCCAACTTCCCGGCCTACACCGATGCCGAAGTAGACAAACTCATTTCTTTTCTGAAACCAAGAGCCTAAGGACGGTATCGTTCGAATTGTGACATGACAGACGTGCAGAAACGGATTTCCGAACTCACCGACCGGATCCATTATCTCAACCACCGCTATTACCAGGACTCCGTTTCCGAAGTGTCGGATCCGGAATTCGATGCCCTTCTGCGTGAACTGCAGGATCTGGAAAAACAAAATCCAAATTTTGCCTTGCCCGATTCGCCCACACAGCGGGTGGGAGGTGCGATCACAAAGGAATTCAGGCAGATCCGGCACCAGTATCCGATGCTGTCTCTTGGCAATACCTATTCGCGGGAAGAGCTGCAGGAGTTTGACGAACGGGTGAGGAAAGGACTCAACGGCGAACCGTTTGAATATGTCTGTGAACTGAAAATCGATGGAGTTGCCATCAGTCTGATCTACGAAAACGGCGTTCTCACCCAGGCCATCACCCGTGGTGACGGTGTGCAGGGCGACGAGGTTACGGCCAATGCCCGGACCATCCGATCATTGCCTTTGAAGCTGCAGTCCACAAATTTTCCGGAGCGCTTTGAAGTACGGGGCGAGATTTTCATGCCCTTCAAAGTATTCGATGCCATCAATGTGGAACGTGAAGACATCGGTGAAGCGCCACTCGCTAATCCACGGAATGCCGCCAGCGGAACCATGAAAATGCAGGATTCTTCGGTGGTGGCGCAACGCAAACTGGCCTGCTACCTCTATTACCTGCTCGGCGAAAATCTGCCTTCCGAAAGCCATTCCCAATCCATTGAATGCCTGGAACGATGGGGCTTCCCTGTTTCTCCCACCTGGCAAAAATGTGCCGACATCGATGCAGTGCTGGCCTACATCCATTCCTGGGAAGAAAAGCGATTCCATCTACCCATGGGCATCGACGGCATTGTGATCAAAGTTAATTCCCTTCGCCAGCAAGAGGATCTCGGATTTACCGCGAAGATTCCCCGCTGGGCGATTTCCTATAAATACAAAGCCGAATCGGCGACCACCGTTCTGGAATCCATTTCCTACCAGGTGGGAAGAACCGGAGCCGTCACACCAGTGGCCAATCTGAAACCCGTTCAACTGGCGGGTACGAAGGTGAAACGTGCCTCTCTGCACAATGCCGATGAAATTGCACGCCTCGATGTGCGTATTGGCGATTGGGTGTTTGTGGAAAAAGGAGGAGAAATCATTCCTAAAATTACTGGTGTGGACCTACCCAAACGCGGCATGTTTTCAGAACCCACTGCTTTCCTGTCTCATTGCCCGGCCTGCGAAACGGCCCTTGTGCGCACCGAAGGAGAAGCGGCCTGGTATTGTCCGAACGAAATGGAGTGTCCACCTCAGCGCAAAGGCCGGATGGAACACTTCATCCAGCGGAAAGCCCTCAACATTGACGGCCTTGGGGCCGAAACCATCGACCTGCTGTTTGAAAAGAAACTGATTTCCGATTCGGCCGATCTATATTCACTCACCTACGAACAGCTGATCGGGCTGGACCGGTTTGCCGACAAATCGGCCCGGAATCTTCTGGCGGGCATTGAGAAATCGAAGTCCGTTCCCTTTCCCAAAGTATTGTTTGGCATCGGGATCCGGTTTGTGGGCGCCACGGTAGCCGAGAAACTGGCAGAGCATTTTGGCAGTCTGGAAAACATCTCCAAAGCCACCCACGAGGAACTGATTCAGGCACCGGAAATCGGGGAGAAAATCGCCCTTTCCGTACTGGCCTTTTTTCAGGACCCTGCCTCCATTCAGTTTGTGGAGAAACTCCAGTTGGCCGGTGTGCAGCTGGCCATGCCGGAAGGAAAAGAAGCCGAAAGCGACGCTCTGGCTGGACTCTCATTTGTGATTTCGGGTGTGTTCAGTACGTTTTCCCGCGAGGAGCTTCAGGACAAAATCAAAGCCAACGGCGGCAAGCTCATTTCTTCGGTTTCAGCGAAAGTAAACTACCTCGTAGCCGGTGAAAACATGGGCCCCGCCAAACTCGAAAAAGCCACCAAGCTGGGAGTCAAAATCCTGACGGAAACGGAGTTTGTTGAGATGCTGCTGCAGTAATGATAAGTTATAAATGATGAATGATAAATGAAATGCAGGATCGTAATTGCCTTTGATCTGATATCGAAGAACTTCTTTTAGCTTGTTCATTGACTTAATTTGATTGGCCATCTTCAAGGTATCCCTCTTGTGCGTAGTCTTTGCGAAGCGAGACTACGCACTTTGAAAAAGAAATAGGGACTCCATGCCTTCGGCTTGGCATGCCGTCCCGGTAGGTATACACATGGCCCAAAGTACAAACAATATTCGTTGCAAAAAAGGAAGTTGGCTCATTGACACCCAGACCGCTGGTTCGACCCAAAAGCTTCCTGCATTCCGTCGCCAAAGCGCCACTGTGAGCATAATTAGGTATTTAACCCCAAAAAAGCCACCCCAACCAATAACCCATAACCAGTAATAAGTAGATGGTAGCTGGCAATTAGTAAGGCCTCCATAATCACTAATTACGCATCACACATCACTAATTCCGCACCACCTTCCCACTAAACGGTTTCCCATCGATCACCGCCCGATAAAGATACAGCCCAGGGGCAAAAGAGGAAATGTCGATTGGCTGCCCGAAACGGACGGTATCTGTCTGGACTTCCCGGCCGGAGACGGTGTAAAAATGAACTTCCGCTTTATCAAAATGCTGTTTGAGATACAAGGTGCCCCCACTCGGATTGGGCCAGGGCGCCAGAGTTTCGTTGGACAGTGTGCCCCGTTTGGGTTTCGAAAGAGCGGTGACGGGAGTGCCGACGTTGGCAATCTTGATGAAAAAGGGA
>DAIOVD010000190.1:0-7915 GCA_036759185.1 Catalimonadaceae bacterium
GCGCCAAAACCAATCAAATCAATCCACATTGAAAGAAATTAACAGATTGGCCTGGTTGTGGTGATTTCATTCTTATGGGGCAATTGTCGTGTTGATGCGTGCAGATTGAAAATGTTTACAACCCTGCATTTGCAGTGGGCGCATTGTTTAAAACCCTGTTCCAGCAGTGGGCGACACACGCACCCCGGCGGTTCATTCATCACACATCATTTCGTACCTACGGCACTCTGACTCTTGGTTGTTTTGGGGTTCTACCGATAGCGGGCACCTAAAGGCGCCAGTGAAAATTGTATTGCTTCATCACTCATCATTTCTTACCTACGGCACTTTGACTTATGGTTGTTTTGGGTGCTACCGAAATCAGGCCTCAAAAAGCGCCATTGAAAACTGTATTTCATTTATAATTCATCACTCATCATTTATAATTAGCAGTCAGTTAACCCTATGGCATAGTTGAGTGAGACCGGGCCCGGATGGAAGCGGCAGCCCGCAGCGAGGGAAGAATGACCGGAGCGAGGACTACAGCGGACAGCCGGAAATGCCCGCCTGAATATCTTCAAAATCCTTTGTCGATGGCCAGCATTCAAATTACCGCAAGTCTTTTTTTCGGATTCCCCTTTCATTCCACATCTTTGGCGGGATGGAAATCGAACCTTTATACTCTTCTTTTCTTCGTTCGGCGGGCGTGAACACCGATACCCGCAGTCTGAAAGCCGGTCAGATGTTCTGGGCGCTGAAAGGTCCCAATTTCAATGGCAATCTGTTTGCCCGACAGGCCCTCGATACCGGCGCCGCCTTTGTGGTGGTGGACGAAGAAAGCGGAATCCGTGATCCTAGAATTTTAAAGGTCGACAACGGCTTGCGTGACCTGCAGAAACTGGCCCACCATCACCGGTTGGTCTGGGGAAAGGAAATCATTGGTGTCTGTGGCTCCAATGGAAAAACAACAACCAAAGAGCTGATTTCCAGAGCGCTGTCGACGGAGAAAAACGTTTTCTCCACGCCCGGCAATCTGAACAACCACATCGGGGTGCCGCTTTGCCTGCTGCAGTTGACAGACGAGCACGACATCGCTGTTATTGAAATGGGGGCCAACCACGCCCGGGAAATTGACGATCTCTGCTACATCGCCGAGCCCAATTCGGGACTCATCACCAACATCGGGAAGGACCATCTGGAAGGATTCGGCACCATCGAAAAAACAGCCCGGGCCAATGGGGAGCTGTTCGAGTTCCTGCACCATCATCTGGGAACGGCCTTTATTAATACGGTTGATGAATGGAACATCCGCCTGCAATCGAAGATCAAAAAGCACTTTACCTTTCCGCAATCTGCCGACAACGCCCCTTGCGAACTGGTCGATTCCGACTTTTTCCTGACGGTGAAAGTGCCGGGATTGGCTCCACAGCAAACCAAACTGATGGGACTCTACAATTTCAACAACATCGCCTGTGCTCTGGCGGTGGCGGCGTATTACAAGATTGATGCACAAAAAGCGCTGGATGCCGTTTGTTCGTATGAGCCGGGAAACAACCGCTCGCAGATTGTAAAAACTGAACGCAATACGGTGATTTCGGATGCCTACAACGCCAATCCAAGTTCGGTTCTGGCGGCACTGGAAAACCTCGTTTCCCTGAAAAGCGAACGCAAACGGGCCATTCTTGGCGACATGCTGGAACTGGGAAAAGATTCCGCCAAGGAACACCGGGAACTGGGCGAATGGGCCGCCCAACATCCTGAAATTGAGTGGTTTGTGACCGGAAAAGAAATGAAGCAGTTTGCCGATGCTTGTCCGGCGGCACATTATTTTGAAATGAAGGCAGACCTCGAAACCGCCCTTCAGTCAGAGAAAATTGAATCGGCCACCATTCTGCTGAAAGGTTCAAGGGGGATGAAACTGGAGACTCTCCTTCCCTACTTGTAGTGGTTTACTGGAATAGACTTTTTGAAATCCATCTCATTTCGTTTGGCTGCAATTGCTTTCAGAAACAATATCGATTGAATATTTCTCTGTGGCTCTCCTTATTTCTCCTTTAACTCCGCGGTTAATAAGTCAATTTACAGTTTAACTACATCTGGTTCAATTACAGACTCCTCAAAACCGCGGAACTTGTCCCGATTTTACATCGGGAGGGCACGGAGATAAATACAAGAGAAACGCAGAGTGTAAACCCGGGATCCGAATTTGAAAATCTATTTGGAGGACTTAACGTCGAATCCGGGATTATTCTTCCTGGCAATGATCTCCGCCGCAATGCTGACGGCGATTTCTTCGGGTGTCTGACTCTTGATTGGAACCCCAACCGGAGCGGAAAGTGTCTGGAGCCAGTCTTCAGAGAATCCTTCTGTCCGGTAATCCTCCATCATTTTGGCAATTTTCTTCTGGCTTCCCAGCACACCGAAAAAGGCAAAGGTTCTGTCCTTCAATGCCCGGATTACCTGATCATCGGTCCGATACCCAAAGGTCATCACCACCACATACGATTCAGGATCGGAAGGCAATATGTCAGTGAGTTCGTCATAGCTGCCTAGCAAAAGCTTTTCTTCTGCCAGTTGGTTTTCTTCCCAGGTATTCAGTCCGGGGCGATCGTCATACAACTTGATCCGGAATCCCAGCATGTCCATCAGTCGACTCAAAGCCAGCGAACAATGTCCGCCCCCGATAATATGAATCAACGGTTTGGCGCCGATGGGTCCGTTGTAAAACCAGATTTGTTCCAATGTTTTATAAAAGCCTGTTTCCGTTGGGAATGCAGTGGAAGAATATTCGATACCGTCCGCTGAAAGACGGATCCAGCCAGGCTGGTTTGCCTGAAGTCGCTGAACCAGTTTTTCCACCATTAGTCCGTCGCTCTGGCGGACGGCGTACAACAAAATGGTCTGCTCTCCTGAACAAATCATTCCACTTTGATTGGTCCTGGCTTCCTTCGAGTGAATCTGGCGATGAATGGACGCATCCGATTGTTCTTCAGCAAGATGAGCCTTCGCCAGTTCAACAAACTTATGCTCCATAATGCCACCGCCAATGGAGCCAGCGAGCTGTCCGTTTCCGGTTACGGCCATGGCAAATCCCTGGCGACCGGGACTGCTGCCCTGACTTTCCAGCACAAAAAGCAGGACGACCGGATCACCTGCTTTCAGCGATTCGTGGATGAGATTCCAGGCTTTGGCGGATGATTGCACCAGTTGGATAAATCAGGAAACAGGCACGTTCACGTTTTCTTCATACAGCGCCATGAGCACTTTCTCGGGAGTCATGGGTGCCGAATAGGCAATGTCCGCCGAAGGACGGTGCGCCAGTATCGCATTGCGAAGGGCAAAATAGGTTCCCATTCCGTACATCAGCGGCGGTTCACCCACAGCTTTAGAGCGGAGAATGGCCATGTTGTCTTTTTCTGTCTCCAGAAAGCGGACGTCAATTTCAGCCGGAACCGAATAGATATCGGGCACTTTGTAGGTCGAAAGCGCATTGGAGCGAAGCCTTCCGGTTTCATCGTACACAATTTCCTCGAGCGTCATCCAGCCAATGCCCTGCACGAGTCCGCCTTCAATTTGTCCGCGGTCAATCACCGGATTCATGCTCGAACCAAAATCATGCACAATGCGGACGGCGTCGATTTCATAGGTTCCCCGCAGACAATCGACCGTGACTTCGGTAACAGCTGTGCCATACACATGATAGGCAAACGGGTGACCCTTTTCGAGCTTCATGTCAAAGTGTAGTCCCGGCGGAGCGTAATGTGCATGTTCCGACATGGCGATGCGTTTGAGGTATCCGTCCTGAACCAATTGCAGCCAGGAATACCCCACGGATTTTCCCGAAACCAGCACTTCTTCGTTGCGGAGTTCGATCTCATTTTCGGCTACCGAGAACTTCTCAGCCGCCATCGTTTTGAACCGGGTGAGAATCGCATTGGCCGCCATTTCGACTGCCTTTCCATTGAGATCCGCCGTAGCAGATGCGGCAGAAGGAGACGTATTGGCGATCCGGAAGGTATTGGTGCTGTGGATTTTAATCCGCTTTGCTTCAACTGAAAAGATCTGCTGAGCAACCTGCAACATTTTGGTGTTTACCCCCTGGCCCATTTCAACCGCTCCGGTGCTGATTCCAATCGATCCGTCCGTGTACACGTGGACCAAAGCACGGGCCTGGTTCATTGGAGTTTTGGTGAAGGAAATTCCAAAGCAGATGGGCATAAAGGAAATTCCTTTTTTGAACAGGACATTTTCCTGATTGAACCGGTCAATGTTCGCGATCCATTCTTTGGACTGGAACTGCGCTTCGGCTTCAGCCCAGCATTCGGTGGCTTCACTCACGGCTTTCTGTCCGAAAGAAAACTCGTCTCCGGTCTGGATCAGGTTTCGTTTCTGGATTTCCCAGGCTGGAATTCCCAACTGCTGGGCTGCCTTGTGAATGGCGGCTTCGATCACAAACATGCCCTGCGGTCCACCAAATCCACGAAATGCGGTATTCGGCGGTAGGTTTGTCCGGCAGGAATAGGCTGTGGAGCGCACATTCGGAACGAAGTAGGTATTGGTGCTGTGGAAGAGTGTCCGCTCGAGAACGGCCGGTGATAAATCCGCAGTGGCTCCGGCATTCTGGTGAAACGTGGCCTCGTAAGCGAGGATTTTCAGATCCTTGTCCAGTCCGATTTTAAAATCCGAGGAGTAGGGATTCCGTTTTCCGGTCATCCGCATGTCTTCCATCCGGTTGAGCACATATTTCACAGGCTTTCCAGAGCAATAGGTTCCGAGGGCACACAAAATGGCCCACATCGTGGCCTGGTCTTCTTTTCCTCCGAAACCTCCGCCCAGACGAGTCACATCCACTTCGATCTGGTGCATCGGAACTCCCAGCACCTGAGCCATGTGTCGCTGTACGGCGGTTGGTCCCTGGGTGGACGAAATCACCCGAATGCCGCCGTTCTCCATCGGAAACGAATAGGCGCCCTGGGTTTCAATGTATAAATGTTCCTGTCCGTTGGTCTCGGCGATTCCCTCAAAAATGTGGGCGCAGTCCTTCCAGACGGCATCCGGATCACCCAGACGGAAGGTACGGGGCGGAACAATCAGCTCGCCTTTTTCTCTCGCTACCCGTGGATCGGTGATGATGGGCAGCGGATCGATTTCAATGATGATCTTTTTTAGAGCGGCCTGACCTGCTTCTTCGGTTTCCGCCAGCACCAGCGCCACCGGCATTCCTTGAAAGTGAACATGATGCTCGGCCAGCAAAGGCTCATCGGGCACAATCCCGCCGATCTGGTTTTCGCCCGGTATGTCTTTGTAGGTAAGAATCTGAACCACACCCGGCATTTGCAGAGCCTGAGTCAGGTCCAGTTTGGTGATGACACCATGGGCATGCGGCGAACCAAACGCAGCGGCAAACAAGGTACCGGCCACCAATGGCACATCATCCAGATAAATGGATTCGCCCCGGACGTGTGAAAAAATATCGGTGTTTTTCATCAGGCAAGCGTCATTATTTTCTTCACATCCAATTCTTTAAACATTGTCATAAAATGACCTTTCACCATCTGCGAAAGCAACCGTCTCTTGTACTGATCGGTTCCCCGTACATCGCTGATGGGCGAAATTTCCTGCTGCACCATCGGCAGAAGTTCTTCCAGCAATTCTTCTGAAACCCGCTTCCCGATCAGGAAACGGGAACTTTGCGGCAAAAACAACGGAACCGGTCCCACCCCACCCGCCGATATCCCGGCTTGGGTGATCACTCCGTCTTTTACATCCACAAAGCAGGCCGAATTGACGGAGGCAATGTCGAGGTACGTTCGTTTGCAGACCTTTTCAAAGTGGATGGAACCGGTTTTTTCCGGCAGACGGAATGAAATTCGCTCCACATATTCCTCCGGTTTCTTGTCCAGCTTTTTGTAGCCCAGATATAGTTTCCGGAGAGGAATTTCCCGCTGATTCGTGCCGTCACTCAATACGAGCTGGGCATCGAGAGCAAGGAAAAATATACTCAGGTCACCGATCGGCGAAGCATTGATGAAATTACCGGCCACTGTTGCAATGTTGCGAATGGGTGTGGACGAAATCAGCTTTCCAAAGGCTTTTAGATTGGGAAAGTGCGATTGGAAGACCGGGGATTCCAGCATATCGGTCACCGTAAAGGCGGATCCCATGAAACACGTACCGTCCCTTTCTTCGATGCCATTGAGAACCGGTTTGTGAAACAGGAATTCGATATCGGTGTGGGGCATCGTATCGTGCTGTTGCACATAGAGATCGGTTCCTCCACCGAGAAATTTAGGCGAACCCGTTTTGGGCTGAAGGGCACCGTTCAGATTTTGTTGCAAGGCCGTCAGTCGGGACGGAATCTCCAAAAGATATTCCGGTAAATGGCCTTTCTGAACAGCGAATTCGATGGCGTTCTGATTGCCTTTTTCTTCCATCGAAGAACAGACACGTTCGGCTGCTTTTTCGATGGACTTGTAACCTGTGCAACGACAAATATTGCCACTGAGAGCCGCCAGTGCATTTTCCTTGTTGGGTTCTGCATCACTCAGACAGAAACCGGCCAGCGAAACCACGAAGCCAGGAGTACAGAATCCACATTGGGAAGCCGATTCATCCGACATAGCCTGCTGCACCAGATTGAGCTGTTTCATATTCAGCCCTTCGACGGACAGCACGTGTTTTCCGTGAATGTTTCCGAGAGCCGTCAGACAGGAAGTGGCCGACTGGTACTGCATACGGCCATTTTTGAGGTCGCCGATCAAAACAGTGCAGGCACCGCAATCGCCTTCGCGGCAACCAATTTTGGTTCCCATCTGGTGTTGATGGTACCGGATGAAATCCAGCAGCAAGGTTCCGGGCGGCAATCCGGAATGAATTTCTTTCTGGTTTAGTATGAATCGAATCAAATGAAGGTAATTTGGTCCGATAAAAGTAGAGAAAACCGCTTAATGATTGCAACCCCTCCCCAAAAGGAAAATAAGCTTCTGTATTACAGGCTCATTGCGCTTTGGATTCTGATTGAATCGTTTCTGGGAGGGATTCTGCACGGCTTTAAGATTCCGGTTACAGGACTTATGGTGGGAGGCTCAGCGATGATTTGCATCATTTTCATCGCCCGGTATTTCCCCGCAAAAGGTTCCATTCTGAAAGCCATGCTGGTGGTGGCGAGTTTTAAACTGATGCTGAGTCCACAAAGTCCGATTGCTTCCTATGTGGCCGTTTTCTTTCAGGGACTGTTGGGAGAATTGCTTTTGCGAAACCGCTGGCGTTTGGTTTCCTGCCTGAGTTTTGGTCTGATCACCATGCTGGAATCTGCCATTCAGCGAATTCTGGTTCTGGTAATTTTGTATGGAAGTCATTTCTGGGAAGCCGTTGACGTGTGGCTGGTCAAAACACTAAAACAGCCTGGATTGCAAAATTTCAGCCTTATGGCGGCATCAGCTTATCTGACAATTCATGTTCTGGCAGGATTGGGTTTGGGATACCTGGGCTGGAAATTGTCTTCGGATAAATCCACTTCACTAAAACCTGAATGGCACATACCGGCTTTTGATCCGGATACCGATAGCGCCATTCCATCTGATTCATCACAAAAAAAGCACTGGCTGAAAGCTTATCGATTTCTCGGATTGGGTCTGCTTTTTCTCCTGCTTCAGGTAATTCTGGTTCCGGACAGAGCCATTCTTCCCCGTGGACATGTTCTGGAACTGATCTACCGCTTAGCCCTGATCGTTACTGTCTGGAAACTGATTCTGGAACCGGTTCTCCAATATGCACTTCGCCGTTATCTGGAATCGAGAAAAGGTCCGTTGGAAAGTATGCTGAATGACATTCGTTTTGTCCTGCCTTCGATGCAATGGATGGCGGTCCAGTCCTGGAAAAAAGCCGATGGCCGTCTGATGAAGCCGTTTCGGTTTCTGCAGATTCTCTTTTACAA
>DAIOVD010000191.1:0-7856 GCA_036759185.1 Catalimonadaceae bacterium
GTCCTGGGCACTGTTTTTGTACGAAATCGC
The DNA here is from genome assembly GCA_036759185.1 of Catalimonadaceae bacterium. Classification (GTDB taxonomy): domain Bacteria; phylum Bacteroidota; class Bacteroidia; order Cytophagales; family Flexibacteraceae; genus CAMDMI01. The sequence goes on from DAIOVD010000191.1 coordinate 31, forward strand.
CCGGATGGTCTGGCTGGCATTGACGGCGACAGGTGCGCTGTACAACTTGGTGTTGGCATTGCCAAAAACCGGAACGGTACCGTCCGTGGTATAGTAAATCGCAGCGCCACTGGTGGTGTTGGTCATGGTCACCAGTTGTCCGGCACTGTAGGTACCCGTTCCCGGATTCAATCGCACCGGAGGGATCGTTATCAGAACCGACACCATGGAACTGTACTGAAGGGTCGGCAATTTGGCAACCGCCCAGACCGTCGCTGTCGAAGTCACTGTAAATGCACCGGTATAGGTTTTGGTAAAGCTGTTGGGCACATCAAAACGCGGCTTGTTTCCATTTGTGGTGTAGTAAATGGTGGCACCCGCTGTGGCACAGGTGATGGTCACCAAAGTGTTTCCCTGGTACACTCCACTGGCAGGACTGATCACAGGATTGGCCGTCACCGGGAAGGTGAAGTAAGCGGATGAAACACCTGAATTGGTGAGTCCTGTTTTCACAGCCATCGCCTTGAGGGTAGCGGTGTTGCTCATGGCAATCGGGCCGGTGTACTTACGGGTGTAACCTGCTCCCACGACAGGATTGTTTCCTGACAGGGTGTAGTAAATCTCGGCCCCGGCTGTTTTGCAGGTGAGTACCACATTTTGATTGGTAATGTAGGTTCCGGTTCCAGGTGTGATGACCGGATAATCGCATTTACCCACGGGAGGATTGATGGTGACCAGCAATGTATCGCAGGCACTGCAACCAGCTCCGTTGGAATAACAGTAGGAAACGGTGTAGACTCCCGATGACTGACTGGTGCTGAAAACACCGTTTGCAACACCCTGTCCGCTCCATGCACCTCCTGCGGGAGAACCCGTTCCCAGATAACGGTTACCTGAGTTTTGGTTCAGCGTGAGGTCTGTGCCTGCATACACCGTACAGGTTCCGTTTTCGGTGAAGGTTCCCGTCGCTGAATACGCAGCTCCCAGAGCATAATCGCCACCCTCGGTCAGGTTTACAACCACGGTTTCACTTCCTTCCGCAATGGCATCGGCCACCGGATCGAGGCGGAGAATGGCAGAACTGCTGTTTTTCGGAATCACGATGGTTCCCTGTGCACCATTGAAACTGTTCAGGATTTTCGCCGTGGCGAAGGAATGGGTGTAGTCCTGTGTGAATGCAGCCGTACCACCGATGCTGAAGTTCACCAGCACATCGTTGGCGGCAGCAGCTCCGAGAGAGAAGGTGAAATCAAGTGTTCCGGTGGCGGATTCAGACATAGAAACCGGATTGACCGCCACCTGCAAGGATTTGCTGCCCGAAGCTGGAACAAACGTACCGATGTTAAAATAACTGGTATCAGGCACTGTTTTTACGTTTCCATACAAATCCTGCATTCCCTGCACTACGACCCGAATCCGGTCACCAGCAAAAGCCAGCAGATTTGACTGCGGAACGATCATCAGTCGGTTGTCGTAGCCCGTCACTGTTACCGGAATAAGAGCGTTGTTTGACAAACGGCGCATTTCCACTTTACCTGTATTCAGATTGGTTGTGCTGATTTTTTCATCAAAAGCGAAGGAAATGGCATCTCCGGCTGTGTAATTATCATCGGCCGGTTCCGGATTTCCGAAAAGGGACGGTGCCGTGCGGTCAATTACACCCGTAACCGGAAGGGTAAAAATGGTGCCGGTCGTTCCGGGACAAACCAGTTTCATCCGGATGTCATACGTTCCGTCTGCCAGGTTTGCTGTGTTCCAGGATTCCGTTGTTCCATTGACGCTGTTGTTGAGCTGGCCGGCATTTCTTGTGAAACCTTCCGTCCAGTTGTTGGCGCCGGCAGGTGAATATTCCAAAGCGACACGCTGTAGATTGGCCTGGGTATAATCTTTGAACAGGACTTCCATTGTGTTGTTGCTGGATTTTTTCAGAGTCCAGTTGGCAGATGGCGTCACCATCGAAAGGTTGCTGCATGGACTTTGGAAGAATGCCGATATCCTGGCTTTTTTGGAAGTAGCGGTCGACAAACCGCAATTGTCTTTCAGTTCAAATTCAAGTCCTGTATAAGAGAATGACGTATCCGACAACCCTCTTTTCACCGTCACGGAAATATTCTGAGTGCTCATCGGATTCATCAGGTATTCGTTGTTGGTCGGTGGACTCACAATGGCTACCTGCGCCAGACTAATGGAATTGTATGTCAGTTTATATTTTCGCTGTTCGGTGCTGTTGTTCACAAGTTGCAATACGAACACTGCCTGTCCGTCAGCCGGAATGTTGGTCTGAACCGGTTGAGTCACCACAATGTCCATGTTATCCCGCTGGGTTGTATTCGGTTCAGCCGGGCAACTGGTTTGTCCGCCAACGGTCACAAAAACAGGACTTCCAAACTCCGGATCTTTTTTGATGTCCATCAGAACCAGATCACCGGTCTGGTCATCGGCATACTTGTATCCAAACTCGGTGGTTTGAGTGATCGAGTTGGAAACGCTTCCTCCGGTTTCGGTCTTAAAATTGACCTTGACCCCACCGGAAGCACCGGATCCACCCACTTCAAAACCGAGTTCCGCTGCCAGATCCACATCCAGACCGAGAGCAAATTCCACTGTATTCGATTTACTGACAGTGGAGGTCACCGATCGTTCCACATCCACACCGGAAAACGTACGGTTGGTTTCAAAGATGGCATTGTCTTTATTCTTTTTATTGTTGGCCAGCACCTGTTCCCAAACCTTGATCTGATCAGCTGCTTTGGCACTGTCGGCAGAAGTGGTTCCCGGATTGCCCGCCACTTCTTTGAGGTTCGGAATCAGGATGGTTTTGATGGCACCGGCCGTCACGCTGTACTCCGAAGCAAATCCCACGGGGGCGACCATCAGGCGTTTGGTTGCTGTTCCGGCACATTGGTTGGTATCAATTTCCCAGGCTCTGCCGTAGAGGAGATTGTAACTGGCTCCGATGAACACGTCGGCATCTTCACCAACAAAATCCGGGGTGTCTTTGGTGGACACTTCCTGCGAAATGGAGGTACTGACAATGGCTTCGTTGGCATTCACATTCCGGCCCGAAACGGTCGCACCGGCACCGATGGTTCCCCATGCTTTGGTCGTGGTGGAAACCGTTACCGCCAGACCCGTTCCGATGGAAACTTCCGATCCCACTTTTACCTGGGCCCAGGCCCCTTTGCTGTTCGATTTTTCACCGAAAAACCGAAGGGATCGTTCCGAAGAATTGATGGTTTTCCACCAGCTGCGACTGCGGCTTCCGGCCGGATCGTGCACCACCATAAAGGGAAGTTGAGGAGTAACGATCGGGTTGTACGCTCCAAACGATTTCACTCCTTTCACAAGAACAAAACGGGTAAGACTTGCCTGTCCACGGCCAAAAGGATCATTATAATTAATTGTCAGAAATTTCGTGTAGTCTAAAACTGTATTGGGGGCCCCACCTAAAATGGTATCGTTTACAAATCCCTTTCGGATATTCAGAATGGTGGTATCATTTTGCGACAATTCTTCCGAAGGGATATTGGTGAAGATGGTGATATCCTGATTTTCTTTCATCAGGCAACTCAAATCAGGAGATCCCTGGTAAACCCGGACCTGAATCGGATTTTTAACCGCTTGCTCCATGATGGCAAAATTCCGTTTTACACCTCCGCAGACCAGACTGTCGAGTCCGCTGATCTCCAACTGCGGCTTCCGTCTGAACCGGAGATTCAGTACTTTATTGGTTGTGGTGATGTCCGCCAGTGTAGAATCGGCAGGCAGATTTGTGTTGAAAAATGGCTCCAGATCAGACAAGTAAACCGGATGACTGGCATTGTTTGGCCCGGACGGGGTAAAACTTTCTATCGAAACCTTGTATTTCCTGGCTGGTAAGCGCACAGAATAGTACCCATTTGCATCAAACGGAACCATCGCAATGAACTCCGGATCAATCGCATTTCCGTTTTTATCGGTAAGGACATCTACGAATTTTAATACTCCGGATCCTATTATCTGGTTGCAGCCATCGGTTAACCGGCCATTGATCACACGGGTGGTGGTGTCGACAAAATCGATTCCATCCACATTGTCCACCAAGGGCACAGTTCGGGAAGCGACCTGAAACTGGTGGTTTTTGTAGCTCACGCTGATGGTGTAACTTCCCTGGTTTTCCACCTTTACGGCATATTGCCCACGGCCCTCTGTGGGATAACTGAGCTTGGTTGTGACCATCGAAAACGAACCGTTTTTCTTTATCGTCACACTGTCGAGCGGCGATTGTTTCGGACCTCCCACACAGGTAGAGCAAATCTGAACCACCTTACCGGTAATGGAAAATCCGGATGTGTCCTTGAAATTGGCAGTCAGAAACTGAGGATCACCCGCTCTCAATATGTATTTCCTGAATGGGGGATCAAACTCATCAATTCCTCTGGATGGCGTAATGATGACAGTAACCGAATCGCCCAGAAAATCACTTCCAAAAGGATCTCCGAAGTAAATATCCGAAACAGAAAAATCGCCATCATTGACAGGCAGTGTGGTGGTTGAATATATTTTATCCACCGGACTTCCGGATAACTCTCTTACTTTTTGAACCTTGACGGTCACACCGGAAATTCCTGTCAGACCCGTTTTGCCTGTAATCTTACCTTTCACCAGGCCTTTTGGAATCACGACTTTGATCGTAGCCGTATTCGTCAATGAATCGGCATTACAAGAATTGGTTGCTCTTCTGAAATGAGTCGTTGTACTTAAATTGGGCAAGCGGTACGTAAGGCCATTGGCACCCGGAATATTACTCCAGTTGGTTCCATTGGTGCTTTTCTGCCATTGAAACGAAACACCGTAAAATGGCACAGCTCCTTCATTGGTCAGCGAATCGGTCAGTAATTCCTGTGGTGAAGGAACCATGTGGGATGTGCCAATGCTTCCGGCTCCTTCTGAGGTGCAAAACCAGGTGATGCGGATCTGGCCGTTTCCACCTGTGGTGAACGAACTGTTTGCTCCTCCCCCACCTGCTCCCGGAGATGCACCGGGTTGGTTGGCATTTCCTCCTTTTGCAGCACCTGTTCCGCCGGCATTGCATTGCCCGTTCACACCGTCACCGGTGCCAGACCCGGAGCCTCCTCCACCACCTTTGGTGCCGGAGCAACTGCTGTTTACCTTTCCTCTGCCACCTCCGGTAATCTGTCCGATGTAGAAATTGTTTCCATCCGGATATTCAAAGTCCCCTGGAAGATCAGCATCGCCACCCGGATATCCAAATCCCGAATAAATGGCAGCACCCAGATTGGGAAGCAGGATGTAACTGGCTTCTCCCCTGCCGCTTCCGTTACCACCGGCATTGCCACCATTCCCGATATACAATGGATATGGACTGCGGTTGTACGGATCAAGATCGATTGTGATGGATTTGAGATACGGACTTCCACCTCCGCCACCATTTGTTCCCGCTCCCGCTGATCCGGCACCTCCGCCACCCCACATTTCCACATAGAAACTGGCCGCTCCCGGAGGTGGGGTCCATGAAAAATTACCCGGCGATGAAAACACCACGGTTGTCTGAGCAATGCTCTCTGTGCTGTTGAGGATTGAACTGAACAGCGTTAAAAAGAGGCCGGCGACGATGATCGAAAGCCGTTTCGGAAACTTTCCGACCAAACTTTTGGCCGGGTATGGTTCCGATAAATGCAGAATCCCGGAATGCGGATTCTCTGCGATCTGAGCGCAGATGTACGTTTTGATATCCATAAAATAAGAAGGTTTCATGGAGAGCAAAACAACGGCTCAGATGAAAGCCGCGGTATAGTTAGATGTAACGATATTTTATAGTTAAAGCTCGGATGACTCCGGAAGGATTCCTGTCAAAAAAGTCCCCTTCACAGACTTCCCTTCAGGCAACCCATCAAGTAATCTGCCTAAAACCAAAATTCAAGGAATGAATCGGGATGCCTGTCCCTATCTCCAGACCAACACCAGCAAACCGGTCGCCTTCCCTCTCTCCTTTACCACATACAATCCGGACGGGATCATCGAGGCATCATATCGGCCCTGTCCGATTTGTCGCAGAAGATGATTCTTCCTTTTGCCCAGTAGGTCCGTCAGAATCCAGTCGCCTGTTGTTTCACCGGTTACCAATTCCTGAAGGACGGGATCGTAATGGAATCCAATTTCTGTTTGGTGGTTGGTTTTCGGGTGGACTCCTGTGCAAACTGTCACTACAACCGGCACCCGATCGGCATTGTGGCATCCAGTTGAATCAACAAATTCATATTCCGGCTCATACAAACCTTCACCGGCCTGGGATGGATAAAACAAACTGTCGGACACACCTGTACCCGTCCAGTTTCCACCTGGTGGCGATCCGATAAGAGGCTGAGGTCCGTCATCGGCACACAATGTGGAATCTGCCACAGAAGCCAACACTTCCGGCAAGGGATGAAAGAAAACGGCAACCGAATCCGAAACCGCCTTGCAACCAGCCGTTCCCTCTGTCTGCACCTCCGCAAACTGGTTGGCCGTGAGCTTTACCGATACCGTCGTATCGCCCGACGGCCAGTGATAATGGGCAGCGGGCGTCGAAGTGGCAATGATGGTATCACCTACACAAGGTGTTGAATCTGATAACGCAACAAATGGCTTCGGCTCCTGAACCACACGCAGAACCGATTTCCGGATGAGGGTATCGCGAATGCCTCCCTGAAAAAAGAGAGACACCGTTTTGAGCCCTGTGCCCGAATACACTACATGATGAGGACCTGGTCCGGAAGCAGTCGGCGGCTGGGCATTGAGGCCAAAATTCCATGAGTAAAGGGCGGAGGAACAATCGCCACAGGAAAGATTTGTAAAACGGACGGAATCGCCCACACATTGTAAGGTATCGGAAAGATCGAAAGACAACACCGGGACACAGGGTTTAAACTGGCGGAACCACATCAAGGCAGCACCATTGGCATTGGCGTCGTCAGTGGCAAAATACCAGTTTTGGTTGCTGCATGCGGGTGTAAAGGCAATGCCTTCCAGATTACCAACTTTGGGTCCGGTGAACTCCACCTGTTTCCTGATCTGACGGCCGGTTCCGGAAGGAGAAGAACGAAGATCGGTGACCTCGATGAAGTTATTTCCGATGTTGTGCCAGATAAACATGTGGCCTGTTGACCTGTCAAATTCCAGCCCGGAGCTCTCTGTGCGGGCGGTTTTGTAGGCTCCGATGAAAACCACACCTCCTGTAGCCGGTAAAAGATCAAAGGCGTATAACTGACCTCCGTTCTGGTGAGCCACAAAAAACAAGCCGCCCATGGCAGAGCTACCGGTATAAAGTTCGCCGTTTGATTTCACAAACCCATTTCGGATCAACCAGAAATCAGGCACAAATGCCAGTCCTTCCGCACCCAGTCCGTTCACATAAGCAGGCAAATGGGGAGTTGTGGTGAAGGTAAGAAGCAATTGAATCTGTCCGTTGGCTTTCACTTTAAACCGACTGATGGTGGAAGTCGATTCTTCGGTGACATAAAAAGTGGAATCGCCTTCATTTGCCTGGCAGATACTTTCCACATCGCCGCCAACACTGTAGCGGCAAGGCACACCACTGATACTGTCGATAACCCATGAATTGGCACCCTCCTTTTTACGCAGGCAAAAAACGGTTCCCGGATTGTTGACGCATACCCAAAGTCGCCTGGTTTGTTCATTCCAGTAGGCTCCACTCAGGTTTGCTGTAAGCAATGGATCCAGCGATGTGAGATTGACGCTGTTCTGCCAGTTTTCGCCCGGCCAGGCCGACTGTGCCCGGGCGACAAAAGCAGTTACAGAAATCAGGAAAACCAACCAGACTTTCATTCGGGCAAGATAGGGATTCC
>DAIOVD010000192.1:0-7839 GCA_036759185.1 Catalimonadaceae bacterium
GCCGACGTTGGCAATCTTGATGAAAAAGGGATCCTCATCTGTATACGGAACCACAGTGCCTTGCACGAGAGTGGCTGCTACGACAGCACTTTGGTCATCAAAAAAGGTATAGGCTTTCAACATTAAATAGCCCTGAAGCCCTCTGGCTGAGAGACTGTCTTCCAGATTCAGGAACCAAATGGTGCTGCTGTCGGCCCCATAACGGGCAAAAGTGTGGTGGGGGATTTTCGGCCTTTGGCTGTAGCCAACCAGGATGCTGCCATCGGACATTGCCTGGGGTGCAATCTGTGTCCCCGTGTCCTTTTTCATCCAGATTCTCGTGCCGAGCGAATCAAGTAATCCGGCGAAAGCAGGAGAACCATTGGAACCAAACACAAAATTTTTGCCCTTAGCCTGGCCTACCACACCTTCATATACATAGGAAAGGTTCGGAGTCTGGTACCATTGCCGGAAAACCGGATTCAAGCCCCACTCGTCCAATTCATAGCTGGCAATCCGGCTTCCTACTGTGCCGCTCACCAGATAGTGGCCATTGGGCAATTGTTCTACCCGGTTGGCTTCACAGTCGGGGTGGTTTGGATTCAAGGTAACCAAGGGGTCAATTGTTCCATCCTTTTGGATACGTTGGAAAAACATGTCCCTAAAATTGGGATTGACATTGCTGTCCTTAAAGCCACAAATAATCCAGGAAGAATCTTTTCCAATGATGGAATGGGTGGCATACAACGTTGTTGGAATGGTGTCTCGCTTATAGATAAAGCCGTCGGTACTCATGGAAAGCAAGTGTGAGTTGAGGACATTTGGGCTAAAATCATCCCGCCTAACAAATACCCTGACCGTGCCAGTTGGATCAACCGCCATGGTTCTGACTTCACCCAAAATTCCCATTGTTTGTGAGAACAGAGTATCTCCATCAGGATTCAATTTGTACACAATGGATTGCACATAAGAGCTCATTACTTCCCCTCTCCTGGTGTAACCGCCTGAGAATATGTTGCCTTCATGATCCTGGGTTATGCATTTGATTTCGTCAATTTTAGGTAAGGGATATTGTTTCGCCCAGATTATCTGCTGACAATTTGCATTAATGCTGATCAACAAAAACAAACCCAGGGACAATGCAGCGCACTGCCCCTGATTTCTGGTGAATGGCTTTATTTTATTCATTCCCGCTACTTTACCACGATCAGTTTATGGCTACCAATTGTTTTTCCGTCTGCAATCAGGCGATATCCATAGGTTCCGGAGGCAATTTTCCGGGTATCAACTTCCAGATTCATTAAGCCTCTTTCTTCTAGCACTTTTGCTGAAAGCACTTTGCCAGTACCCAAATCTACGAATTGAAATACGGCAAATTCAACAAAACCCGGCAAGAAGGCCTGTACATGGCTGGAAAACTGCGTCGGATTCGGTTGTGCATCACCAATCCAAATTTTGGCACCAATTTTATCAGCCGATGAAGTGTAGGTTAAACTACTGTCTGATACCGCTACCCTTGTTGGAAAAATAGGATAAACATCATTGATAAGACCATCACATGCTTGGTCAACATCATCTCCCTCTTGTGCGTAGTCTTTGCGAAGCGAGACTACGCACTTTGAATAAGAAATAGGGACTCCATGCCTTCGGCTTGGCATGCCGTCCCGGTAGGTATACACATGGCCCAAAGTACAAACAATATTCGTTGCAAAAAAGGAAGTTGGCACATTCGCACCCGGCCCGCTGGTTCGACGCAAAAGCTCCCTGCATTCTGTCCCCAAGCGCCACTGTGAGCATAATTAGGTATTTAACCCAAAAAAGCCACCCCAACCAATAACCAATAACCACTCACCACGAATCACTCATCAGTTTTTCTCCCACTTCCCCGTCCAGACTTTGCCGTTTCGTTGCAGACGGTACTGGTAGAGGCCGGAAGGAAAGGTTTGGGTGGAGATGCCTTTTTCGGGGAGGTATTCGCCTTTCCAGACGGTGCGGCCTTGCATATCGGTAAACGAAACCTGGCCCGGACCCGCAAGTATGGTAAATTTCACGTCGCCACTGCCCGGATTGGGAAAAGGAATCGGCTCGGCATTGGTCTGAAGTGATTCCATCGCTTTGGCCGAGGTGGGGTTGAAGGGGATGCCAAGGCCACCGAATTTACAGATGTAAAGGTTGGTAATTCCATTAGTGGGGTCCATTGCTCCAACACAAACTCCTGAACTATCACTCTCAAACCATGTATCTATTATTGCTTTTCGCCCCGGAATCAGTCCTGGAGCCATTAGGTTGATTGTCCATTTCAAAGAGCCTTGAGACGATAATTTTCGGATCTTCGAAACGGAGGGAGAAGCAGAATTGATGATGTGAACAATGGATCCATCGTCAAAAATCATTGGCTCGGTTGAACCACCTGATGTGAACCCTCCCCAGATTTGAGTTCCGGCAGTATCGTGGATTCCTAAATAATGGGATGTCGTAGTGGTACTGCGATTACCAAATATAAGCCTTTTCTCACCTGGGGCTTGTAACACACATGCATTCTGCCATCCTCCATTGATTGGATTTGTAAAATAGGATCGGTACTGAATCTGGTTACCCGCCGTATCGATTTCGAAGGCGCAGAGTTTGGTGCCTGCGGTTCCGGAAAACAAGATGTTGCCGTTGGGCATGAATTCCATCTTTTCTCCTCTGCTTGTCTGGTCGTTTCCATTGTAGACAAAGGAAAAAACTTCGGTACCATCCAACCGGAGTTTCTTCAACATAAAATCAAAGGTTAGTCCTCCTGGATAAAATATACTGGGGTTTTTCTCTCCTGCTATCCAGATGAATCCATCTTTCACTTTGAAGTCCAACAGTATTTCTCCCTCACTAGTGTTAATTGGGATTGTTCCGATCATTTGCCCGAAACCATTTAAAAGCATAAGTGCAGATTTACCTTTACTTGCTGCCAAATCCCAATATCCGAAAAGAGCACAATTCAAATCGTCCGATACTCGTTCTATCCCGCTAAATCCACCAAAGAAGCCTGTCCATTTTGTCGAGATTGTGTCTCCATTTTCATTAAATTTCAGCAAAATGGCACCTCCTACACTTGGATTAAAGATTTTCCATCTATCTGAGTATCCACATCCAAGGTAGGTTCCATCACTTAGTTTAATTACATCGCTTAACTTTTCATAGCTTGAAAGGGGTATCTTCTTCTCCCAGATCAAATTCTGGCTTTGCCCCTGAAAAACGATCAGACCCCAAAACAGACAGAAACAAAAAACGCGATTCATGGGATTTTCGGAACGGGACATGGCAAAGGGGATTTTGTGGAGCAAAATAATATGAAATGATGAGTGATGAATAATAGAATGCAGGGCGATTCGAGGGGAAATGAAGATTTGAGGAATCAGTACAAAGTAATCCGTAATCAGGTTAGAAAGTAGTTTGGATATCTCAGGTTTTAAGTCAAAGGTCAAAACGCAAAGGGAGATTGTGGTACGAAACCAACGAAAGGTAAAAAGTGGAACCGCATTCAACCCAAAGTGCGCCCCTGCATTCCATTCATAATTTATAATTTATAATTCATCATTCAATCAGGCAGTTAACCTAAAAATAGCAGCCTTAACCAATAACCACTCATCACAAACCACTCATCAGTTTTTCTCCCACTTCCCCGTCCAGACTTTGCCGTTTCGTTGCAGACGGTACTGGTAGAGGCCGGAAGGAAAGGTTTGGGTGGAGATGCCTTTTTCGGGGAGGTATTCGCCTTTCCAGACGGTGCGGCCCTGCATATCGGTAAACGACACCTGGCCCGGACCTGCCAGTATGGTAAATTTTACATTTCCGCTACCCGGATTGGGAAAGGGAATCGGCTCGGCATTGGTCTGAAGAGATTCCATCGCTTTGGCCGAGGTGGGGTTGAAGGGGATGCCAAGGCCGCCGAATTTACAGATGTAAAGGTTGGTGGTGCTGAAATTGAGTGGAAAAATATTGCCAACCGCTACTCCTGAACTATCTGAGTTGAAATAAATATCAAGAATGCTTTTATACTCCTGAATCATTCCTGGTGCCATAAAATTAAGTGAAGACAACACAACAGAATCGGAGGAAAGTCTTATAATCTTAGATGTTGGTGGGCTTGATTTACCATAATGATAAACAATTGAACCGTCTGAAAAGACAAAACGTTCACCCGTTCCTCCCGAGCTTATTCCTCCCCAGATACGGGCACCCGTACTGTCGTGCTTCCCAATGTAATATGAGGGGGGACTGGTATTTCGGTTTGCGGCCACTAAACAGCTTCCATCAGGCATCTGATTTACGCCTGCTGCCTGCCATCCTCCATTGATTGGATTTGTAAAATAGGATCGGTACTGAATCTGGTTGCCCGCCGTATCGATTTCAAAGGCGCAGAGTTTGGTGCCTGCAGTTCCGGAAAAAAGGATGTTGCCGTTGGGCATGAATTCCATCTTTTCTCCTCTGCTTGTCTGGTCGTTTCCATTGTAGACAAAGGAAAAAACTTCGGTACCATCCAACCGGAGTTTCTTCAACATAAAATCAAAGGTTAGTCCTCCTGGATAAAATATACTGGGGTTTTTCTCTCCTGCTATCCAGATGAATCCATCTTTCACTTTGAAGTCTAACAGTGTTTCTCCCTCACCAGTGTTAATCGGGATTGTTCCGATCATTTGCCCGAAACCATCAATAAGCATGAGTCCAGATTTACCTTTACTGGCTGCCAAATCCCAATATCCGAAAAGAGCGTAGTTCAAATTGTCCGATACTCGTTCTATCCCGCTAAATCCACCATAGAAGCCTGTCCATTTTGTAGAGATTGTGTCACCATTTTCATTAAATTTCAGCAAAATGGCACCTCCAACACTTGGATTAAAGATTTGCCATCTTTCAGAGTATCCGCATCCAAGGTAGGTTCCGTCACTTAGTTTAATTACATCGCTTACATTTTCATAGCTTGAAAGGGGTATCTTCTTCTCCCAGATCAAATTCTGGCTTTGCCCCAAAATGGGACAAAGCCAGATTATTAAGAACAAGATCCTTAGAATATGCATGTGAGCTATTTAATTACAACCAGTTTTCGGGTGCCAATAATTTTACCACTTTCTGAAAAACTATAGCCATACACCCCAGCCGGTAAACTCTGAACTGAAAACTGGGGTTGGAGGGCTCCTTTACCAAAGATGAGATGTTTCATTTGATTGGCCTTGCCATCCAAACTAAAAATGGATAGTTGATATGTTTCATTTGAATTGGCTGGAATGAATATAGGAATAATTAGCTGATCAGTTGCAGGGTTTGGCACCACATCGCCCAAAATAGCTTGATTTCCGCTCTCATTTTCAAAGGGAATAATATTAGTGACGGATGAACCTTCTGGAGCCACGGCCATAGCCCAAAGCAAATGATTCCTCATTCCTACTTCACCTCCATCCATCCTTTCCACTCCTTCCCAAAGCTACTCACCCTGAAAAAGTAAGTGCCCGATAAAAGGCTCGTATTCGGCCAGTTATTTTGGTAGGAATCCGTTTCAAAAACGATTTGGCCCCAGCGGTTGTAGATACGGACGGATACCGGCTGGTGGTAGAGGATATTGCCCATTTCCCAGCTGTCGTTGAGGTTGTCGTTGTTGGCAGTAACCAGATTGGGAATAAAGAGAGGATACAACTCCCGGCAGGATTCTGGATTAGGAACGGGTGAAAACACCAGATCGGTTCCGGCACAGCCCAATCGGTTTAGGCTTTTGATGGTAAGCCGACTGTCGGCTTGGGTTTGAGTCCCATCAAACCAATGCACGGTCAACGTTGAATCGGTCTCTTCCACCACTTCACCACCTTCCACCTCAACAGTATTGACTTTTGAATTAGTACTTATCACTTTGTATTCCTTCGTTTCCTCATTGCCCAGACAGTGGCCATTGTCGCTTGCCACCAGTTGCACAACAGGCAAAGGTTCAACCACTATGGTGACGGTATCGCTGGCACCCGATGTACAACCCTCCTCCGTCTGATGAATGGCCCAGTATTTTCCTGCTCCCGAAACCGACACCGAATCACCTGTCTGGCCTGTATTCCAGACCACAGAACTGCCAGTACTTTGAACTTTCAACGTTGAACTTTGAACTCCGGTACACACTTCCACCAATTGAGGCGACTCTAACACCGGAGAAACTGGTACTAAAACGTTTTTCACGCTGACAACAAGCGTATCGCCCACCTTCATCCCGCAACCCACCGAATTACTGACCGAATCCAGAGAATACAAACCGGTTTGGCGGACGATGGTAAACGAAGCCGTATCACCTGTACTCCAGAAATATTGATTTCCCACAACAGGATTCAGCACCTTTAAAATGACGGAATCGCCTTTGCAGGGAACGGTTTTTTGGATGGTGGAAACCATGGGTCTTGCCGGAAGAGGCTTTATTTCGACCGATATGGTTTTCTCAAACACATCCCCGCAACGGCTAAAGGCACGGCAGGAAAAGGTATAGTTGCCGGGAGCCAGTTGGCGGGTGGGAATCTTTTGCCAGGTGAGGGTATCGAGCTTCACCGAAGCCGGAAAAGCAGGACTCACCGTCCATTGAAACCGTTCTGCCCCGGCCCCATAGCCGGAAAGCTCGAGGGTGTCACTTTGGCAAATGCTTCGTTTGTTGGCCTGAAGCTGGAAGATGCCCGCGTTGCGGACGAAGGTTTGGTTGAGGGTAGGGAAAAAAGAGCCGTTTAGACCTGCTTTAAAAGGATGAGGTCCTGGACGTAAATTGTAATCCCGTAATTTTAACTGACAACTTATTCCCCTTTTGTCTGGACAATGAATTACAGACATGAGTGAATCCTTATTTGAACCTGGACTAATGTAAATTTTACCATCAATGGCAAGTTGAAATCGAGGAGAAAAGGGAAATGGCTCAGGCTTGGTAGAAATGAACCGATCGATTTTTCCGAGATACATTTTGCTTTGTTCGATAGCGGCAGAATCAAACACTGAAAGATCATACTGCCAGAAAAACCCTGGCCCGTCTGTATCAATTGCAACAGCCCTTCGAAAACCGGAACTGAGGTACAATAATCTTGAATCTGGTGAAAAGCAGCCATCCGGAAAACTGTTTGGATAAAGGCCGGATGATATCGTGGTATCCCGAATCAATACTTTGTTTAAAAAAACTCCGGAACTTCGGTCAAATTGGTAAAGCTCATGGAAAGGGTATTCCAGCGATCTTCTGGGAACAAAAAGCATCCGGCTGTTTGGTGAAGTTTTCAACTGACAATCTCTTCCATTGGTTGTAAAGGGAGGAAGATAGGAAGGTTTTCGTGCAGGAGAATCAATATCCGTGTACACAGTATCAACTACCCCATCCCGGGTGACAAGGAAAGCCATCAGAGAGTCCGTGTTTTGGATTCGGGCAATCAGCCAGCTGTCACGACCATTGGCGTGCAACATACATGCCAGTTGGTCGGCAACTCCGTTGTAAATCAATTTCAAAGTTGATGGATCAACATCGCCTCGACCCTGATCCAACTTTGAATTGACTTGCCGAACGGTAATTCTAGGCTTCACGTCATTGACGTTGATGAATAAACGGTACAAATGAGACGAATCCGGATGTGCAATAATTAGTTGCCCATTAGCAGTATTTGTTGAGTTCAGATCAACATCACCATGGGGCATCTTTTGGTAATTTGAATTGAAAATAATTTGATTGTTACAAGAGAATTGAAATTGGCCTATACTATCACACACAGTTGATGCGCCTCCATTACCTCCACCACCAATAACGTAGCTTAGTTGAGGGGGTGAAGTTTTGAAATTTATTAAATTAGCATTACCATAATGCCAAATTGCACCCTCTCTGTGCTG
>DAIOVD010000193.1:0-7792 GCA_036759185.1 Catalimonadaceae bacterium
TCAAAATGAAAAGAGTAGCTGTACGGTTTTCCAATGATGGGAATGGATTGAATTTTGGTAAGGTTGATTTGAAAACGGGTAAAGGTTTCAAGCACATGCTGCAAAGTACCCGGTTTGTCTGCCAGTTGCAACACCACCGAGGCTTTGTTGACGTCCGGATTTTCGGCTTCTTCCCGGCTGATGACCAGAAAGCGGGTGAAGTTGAGTTTGTGCGTCTGAATCCGGGATGCGTATACTTTCAAGCCATATCGTTCAGCCGCACCTTCCGGCCCGATGGCAGCCACACCTGCAATGCGACCGTCGCTGATTTCTTTGGCACTGGAGGCGGTGTCTCGTTTTTCGACCGGAACCAGATTGGGGTATCCGGCCAGAAAATCCTCGCACTGAAGAAGGGCCATCGGGTGACTCCAGACAGCATTCATTTCAGTTATATTCTGACCCGGCAACGCCATCAGGCAATGATCGATGCTGAGGTAGGACTCGCCAGTAATGTGGTATCCAAAATTTTCCAGCAGGGCATAATTGGGAAGAATGCTTCCGGCCAGCGTGTTTTCTATGGCCATTACGATTGCATCGCAGTGTCCGTTTTCCAGGGCTGTAAACTGACTCCGGAAGGTTTCGCATTCCACAATGTCAATCTTCGTTCCACCAAAATACTGCAAGGCCGCCATTTCATGAAACGACCCCGCAATTCCCTGTATGCCGACTCTCATTCGTTTATCCATACCGTGGTAAACTGGTTGCTATTGGAAAAATGCATCACCAACAAAAAGCCCCGTTTCAATCCGGGGCTTTTTGTTGGTTTCGCTACTCTCTGACAGCGTTTCCGAGCTTGTCTTTAAAGTAGTTGTCGTAAAAATCTTCCAGATTTTCTACGCCCAGCCGTTTGGCCACGATCTTTTTGTTTTCATCCAGCAGGTAGATTACCGGAGTAGAGTAAATGTCGTAAATGTTCTTGAAATCAGTGGCGGTATAACTGTCCCAGACATTGAGCCAGTTCAGTTTTTTCTCCCGGATAAACTTCTTCCAGTCGTCAGGCTTGCGATCGATGCAAACGGCATACACATCAATTCCCCGTTTCTTATTCTTCTCCCAGAACTCCAGCAGTTTGGGCGTTTCCTTCTGGCAATGCCCGCAATTGGGATCCCAGAAATACAGAATGGTTGATTTGGCTTTGAAACCATCGAGGGTATACAGTTTTCCCGCCGAGTCGGTGAGCCACATGTTGGGGGCTTTCTTACCGATCAGGATTGGTTCCAGAATTTTAACCCGGTCCCGGATTTTGTTGGTGATGGACGAATCGACCCAATACGCTTTTCCGTTGAGGTAGTAGTTTTTGGCCATGTGCACAAAGACGGCATCCATGCCCATGATCTGGCTCTTTTCATAATTGTTGGTGATCCACCAGACCAGGTATTTGAAGATTTCTTTGCTGGTTGATTTTTTCAGAAGATAATCGGCTTCCTTATTGATGGAATCGGGAATCTGAAGCGTCAGCTTGGAGATGTATTGTTCAATTTTTCCATGGAACAGCGGGGTGCGGACCATGCGGTCATCGGTAAGGTCGATGTTGTCCAGAAAATGAGATTTGTAGTAACGGAACTGGAAAACGGAATCTTTCCGGTTGTTGGAAAGAGTGGGTGCTTCCGGCACTTCGGGTTCCTGAGCAGCTTTGAACAACTTGACGGCGAAGCTTTTGGGATTGTCGGCAAACAATTTTTCACGGAACGTCTTCACTTCTTTATCAATGGCTTCAAGCTGCTTTTTGATCTGGGCGATACTGTCCGCATTTTTGGTTTTGGAAAGTCTCGCTTTGATCGGACCGGCTTCCTTCGCCTTTTCCGACATGGTTTTCTGGTAACCATAAAAGATCTGGTTTTCGATGCCTTCCTTCACTTTCATGGTCCCAACCGCATCGGAACTGTCGAATTCCATTGACTGAAACTGCTCTGTAATCAGAAACTCAACGTATTTATTTCGGGGAAGTACCAGAAGGTAGACCCCTTCCGGAAGTTCCTTTTTTCCTTTAAACTGAAGGCCACCCTTAGAATCAAACCGGGCTGTATCCTTTGGAATATACTGGTTGTCACCATAGTAATGGGCAATGATGGCGGTGGTGTCTTTGTATCCTTTTATTTTAAACCGAATATCGTGACCCGTCTGCTTTTTGGCAGTCTGACCCAAACTCAAAAAGACATTGGACAGCAGAAAAATGCCAAGCATGAAAGCGAATAAGCGGGATTGCCTGATTTTCATATAGTTCGATGAGTTAGTATTTTGTGGCGCAAATATGCCAAAAAGAGAATGGAAAAACCGACAGCACAGTTGTCCTGAATTGTTAATGTTTATAAAAATCGGGGGAGAACGTGCATATTTAATGAAAGAAGCCGATTTTTGCGCCCCGTTTCAGCCACCAATGCCCCGGATATTGATACCACGACTCGTTGTTTTTTGTTTTTGCGCAATCATTTTAGTGGGTTGTTCACAGAAACAGGGATTGAACGAAGAATACCGGCAGATCGGAGAAGCCGCTTCCAAACTGAAAGGCGCCCAGGTTTTCATTCTCAACCGGGATTCCTCGTACATCACATGGAAAAGCCGGAACCGCAAAGGAACGGAAGCCAGCGGAAAGTTCCGTCCGTCCAAAGGATCGCTGGTGATAGAGGATGCCGGCATCATTGCCGGTTTTCTGGAAGGTGATCTCTTACAGGATGTGACACCCGATCCCAACCCGATTCTGCAACTGGCCAAAGAAAAACGGATGCTGCTGGATAGTTTTCCTGTTCTGGAAACTGCAAGAGGCCGGATGATCCGTCTGGACATCACCCAAAGCGGACGAATCGTAGTCCGAAGTGATTTCCGGCAGAATTCCGGTACTTCCACCGATTCCATCCCCGGCTATTCGCTGCGATGCAATCTGGAACTGGCCGATTCTCTTATGGCAGTTTCGGTCATCTCCCGGCAGATCCGCCAGAAAAACAAAATTGTGCTCACCGGAACCTATGTGCTCAATTCACGGGATTTCGGACTGTTTTCCATCGGACAGAATCCCAGTATGGTGCCTCTGTGGACGCCCGAAATTCCGTTGGTTTTCCGCCTGGTTTTCAGTCCTTTGAAATAAAAAATCCCGGCTCCGGCCCTTTTCCTCAATTCCCGGCTTTTCCCAACGTTTGTTAATGTTTCACAGACGCAGGATTCACTTCATGTATTTTAAGAAATGAATGTATCTTTGTGACTGATTCTTAGGGATTCTACCTCGTAATTTTTTGTCACAGCAACCTCCCATAATCTCGCTGCATCCGTTGGTGCGCCTGTTACGGCTGTTTTTCTGGCTGACGGTTTCCTTTTTCCTCTTTTTCGGGATTCTGGCCCTGTCACTCCGGACACAGGTGGTGCAGACAACCATCGTACAATGGCTGGCACAGAAGGTGACCGACAAGCTGGGATTTGAATGCTCGATCGGCGGATTTTATCTCGACTGGGTCGATTTTGCCCACATCACCAATGTAAAGGTGAAAGACAAAAAAGGCTACACCATGATTGAGGTGAAAGACCTTCGGGTGAACCTCAAACTGGCGGCCCTGCTGGAACGCAACATCAATCTGGATCTGGTCGAACTGAGCAATGGCCTGGTGGAAGTGCGGAAAGACAAAGTGACCCGGGAAATCAACATCAACGAATTCATTAACGCCATTACCGCCTGGGTAGAAGACGGCGACACCACCCGTTCTCCCAATCCCAAGATCTTTTCCATCGACAAGTCGGTTCTGAGCAAAATGACGTTTTCGTTTATGGACGAAACCGAACCGACTCTCCCCAATCAATTCGACTATTATCATTTCAAACTCAAAGGCATCCATGGCATTGTCGAAAATTTCTGGCAACGGCGGGATACCATCCGTTTGCAGGCTGTAAAGCTTATGGGCAGGGATCTGGCCACTGGTCTTGACATACACGACTTAAGCACCCAATTCCGGTACACCAAACACGATATGGTTTTCGGAAAGCTTCATGCGGAGGTGGGTGACAGCTACATTGGCGACAGCCTTGCCTTTCAGTTTGAGTCGACGGATGACTTCAGCGATTTCAACCAGAAGGTGCAAATGGTGGCCCATCTTGACAGCTCCATTCTCTATTGCCAGGATCTTTCTTTTTTCAACCCCATCCTCAAAGACTGGTACGAAGTGTACAATCTTTCCGGAAATCTGGAAGGAACGGTTGACAACTTCCGTCTGAAAAAAATGCGGCTTTTTACCGGACGGAACACCTTTCTCACCGGCACCCTCAACATGCGGGGCCTCCCGGAAATTGATGAAACCTTTGTCGATCTTCGTCTCAAACCTTCGTTCGTCAACCCGGTGGATCTCGAGTTCTATGCAGGGAAAGATGCCGCTGACTATCTATCCATGCTGGGGGTTTTTGATGTGTCGGGATCCTTTACCGGTTTCTTCAAGAATTTTGTAACCCGCAGTACATTCCAGACCAAACTGGGCACCCTCAATGCGGATATTCAAATGGAAATCAAAGACGATCTCCAGGCATCGACGTACAACGGCCGGCTGAAAACCGCATCTTTTGATCTGGGCCGGTTGCTGAACAAGAGGAAATACATTCAGGAAATCGACTTCAATGGCACCATCCGCGGAAAAGGATTCACACCGAAAAAAGCCGATGTGTATGTAAAAGCCGATGTCAACCGGTTTGGTGTACTGGGATACAATTATGTGAAGATCAAAACCGACGGGCACTACCGCAACCAGGAATATTCGGGTAATCTGAGCATTAAAGATCCCCACCTCATTTTCAACGGAACAGGAAAAGTCGATCTCCGGAAAGGAAAAGAAGAAGTGGATCTGGATGTGGTCCTGGGCCGGGCCAATTTCAAACCACTGAAACTAACCCAGGATGCACTGGATGCCTCAGCCGAAGTGGCCATGCATTTCAAAGGATTTGATTTTGATAACTTCCTGGGCGAAAGCAAGATGAAAAATGTCCGGGTTTTATTCCGTGATGAACGCCTGGATCTGGATGAAGTATCGATCGAATCCCACATCGAAAACGGAAACAAGACGTTTACCTTCAATTCTCCTTTGGTGGACATGGTTCTGGAAGGCAGCTTTAAATACAAGAAGTTTGTGGAAGATGCGGTGTCACTGGTGGATGAATATACCCGGCTGATCAAAAACCAGTCCCGTCTGAATCATGAAGCATTTGTAACCGAACGAAAAAAATCGGCTGTGGACTACGGCATCAGTGCGAAACTGAACATCAAAGACATCAACCCTCTGCTCGATCTCCTGGACCAGCCACTTACTATTTCAAAAAATACAGAAGTGGATGCCCGATTCCAGTTTGGAACCACCGAAATGCTGCTGATCAATTCCCACATCGACAGCATCCGGTATCAGGACAAAACGATGTACGAAACCAGCATCGATATTTCGGCCACCAAAACCATTGAACGCCCGGATGTACTGGCCGAAGTTTATGTGTATTCCGAACAGCAAAACTGGTCGCCGGAGATTCAGACAGAAAAAATTCTCTTCGACGGTGTCTGGGACAAAGGAAAGATCGGATTCAAACTTCTGGGTAAGGAAAAAAACAACACCAACCGGGCCAATATTTATGGTGAGGTACAATTCGAGCCTCAGACCACCCGCATCCGGTTGAAAAACAGCTCTCTGTCACTGGTGGAACGAATCTGGAACATCAATCAGGAAAACGAAATCGAGATCTCGGATTCATCCACCGTCAACTTCCGGAACGTTTCGATGAGCAACGAAAACCAACAGCTGTCGATGGAAGGGTTTCTGACGGGCCGTCCGGAAGATACGCTGTACATCAAAGCCCGAAACTTCGAACTGACCACACTCAAACCCATTCTGAAAGAAGAACTGACCGGGCGGGTGAATGCCGGAATCGTGGTGACGCATCTCAATGATTCTCCTTTGTTTGAAGGTTTTGTGAAAGCCGACAGTCTGATTTATCAGAAATTTCTGATTGGCGATTTCAGTGGACAGGCCAACTGGAACCAGCAACAGAAAAATCTGGAGATCAATGGAAATCTGATTCGTGATCAGCAGGAGATGCTGCAGCTGACCGGATTTTACACCCCCGAACTACAGGAGCCCATTCAGATGAAAGCCCATGTGAACCGGCTCAACATCAATTTCCTTCAGATCATTCTGGGCGATAATGTGTCGAATCTGAGAGGATTTGCATCTGGAGATTTGTTTGTAAAAGGCTCCTTTTCAAAACCCACTGTGACAGGATCTGTCTTTGTTCGGGACGGACAGGTGAAAATCAATTACCTCAACACCACATACCTTTTCAGCCATAAGGTGACCTTTCTGCCCAACGAAATCAATGCAGACGGCGCTGTGGTGACGGATGAAAACGGCCAGCCGGGAACTTTCACCCGGGCAGCACTGCGGCACCAGTTCTTTGAGCAGTTTTATGTGGACGTGGCCGGGCGGCTTTCCAACTTTCTGGTATTCAACATCCCGCAAAAGGCCGGTGAAATGTATTACGGAAGTTCAGTCTGCACCGGACGAATGTCGATTACCGGCGGATTCGACGACATCACCATCAAAGCCACCGCCCGAACCAACAAGGGAACCCGCATTTTCATTCCGCTTGACGGAACCGTGAACGAAGATCTGGGTGAATCCTACATCACCTTTACCAACCACAAAGCCGGACAGGCTGTTCCCAAAGACACGGTGCAGAAAATGCGCCTCAGTGGGATCAAAATGGATTTCGATCTGGATGTAACGGATGATGCCTATGGCGAAATCATCTTCGACAAAAAAGCAGGTGACATTATCCGGGCAAGAGGGTATGGTAAAATCAAAATGATCGTGGACACCCGGGGAGAATTTTCGGTAATTGGCCAATATGTGATCAACAAGGGAGATTATCATTTTACCACCTACAACCTGGTGAATAAGGATTTTGACATCCGGCCGGGCAGCACGATTACGTGGAACGGACCCGTCCTCGAAGGAGTGATGGACATTCTGGCGGAATACAATCTGAACGCATCTCTGGGGCCACTGGCATCGTCTGATGAGCAGATTCAGCAAAAGCCGGAATCGAAAAGACGGTATCCCGTAACGGTGAGTATGCGACTGACGGAACAACTCCTCAAGCCAGGCATTACTCTGGGTCTCGACATTAAGGATTATCCCCGCAACTCAGACCTCAATTACTATGTACAGGCGTTTCTCGCCCGTATTGCCACGGATGAGCAGGAACTGAACCGTCAGGTTTTCAGTCTGATGATTTTCCGGATGTTTGCCCCCCAGGGTGAATTCACCAACACAGCCAATATTTCGTATTCCAGTTTCAGCGATCTGGTATCGAACCAGCTTAGCTCCTGGCTGAGTCAGTTTGACGAGAATCTGGAAGTGTCTGTGGATCTGAGCGGACTGAGCCAGGCCGATCTGAACAATTTCCAGTTGCGCTTTTCATACACCTTGCTCGAAGGACGGCTCCGTCTGACCCGTGACGGTGGTTTTACCAATGCACAAAACCAGGCGTCTGCCCTCAGCATTGCCGGTGACTGGACGCTGGAATACATGCTCAGCAAAAGCGGCGATTACCGGGTGAAAATGTTTCACCGCATCAACCAGAACCTCATTCTTTCCGGACTGAGCAACAACAACACCACGCAGGGCGCTTCTTTGCTTCATACCCAGAGCTTCAATAAACTGAGCGATTTGTTTCCAAAGAGAAAAAAGAAAGAATCGAAAAAACCGGAACCCGTCCGCAAGGAAGATCCTTTGCCACC
>DAIOVD010000194.1:0-7733 GCA_036759185.1 Catalimonadaceae bacterium
CCGATATCCTTCTCATTATCCCAAAACATCAGCTGTTTCAAACTCTCAAAACTCTGCCCGAATATCCTGTAAAAAGCTGAAATCACTCCGACCTGTTTCATAAAATCCAGCCGAGGATATTTCGTTCTTTTTGGGCCACTGTCGTGTTGATGCATGGAGACACCGCATCCAAGCGGAGGAGACTCAATTGTAGCACTTGAAAACTTTTCTTTCCAGGTGCTACACAACTTTGTAGCACCTGGAAACTTTTCTTTTTTTGTGCTACTCATCCTTGTAGCACAAAAAAACTATTTATTTCAAGTGCTACAAACACATCCCAAACTTCAGCAAAACGGAAATGGTTCACTCCTTTTCTTAAAATCCACCTGAGGAAAATTCAGCTCTTTTCAGGCAAATTTTGCATTGCTGCGTGAGACCAGCATACAGGCAGAGTAGTAAGTAGATGGTAGCTGGCAATTAGTAAGGCATGAATCAGGTGAAGAAGTTAAACCCCCAAAGTCGCCCCAACCAATAACTAAAAACTTCTTATCCCGGCAAGCGGTCTGACCACATGCCGGGCAACCTGCATTCTATTTATAATTCATAATTTATAACTCATCATTATAGAAGCAGTTAACCTAAAAAAGCCACCCCAACCCAAAATTGGCGTCAGGTCGCCACGTTCCGCACAAATCACTCACCACGAACTCACGTATTCGTCTCGTCCACAATGTAGAGCGGACGCTGTTTGACGTTGGCACTGATGCGGCTGAGGTATTCGCCGATGAAGCCGAGGGAGAGAAGCTGGATGCCGCCCAGAAACAAGACGCTCACTATGATGGAGGCCCAGCCCGGAACGGATTGGTGGAGAACAAATTTTCCCCAGAAGGCATAAATGAGGGCCAGAAACGCAAAGCCCGACACCACAAAACCCATCCAGCTGGCCAGCCGAAGGGGTGCATCAGAAAATGAAGTGATGCCATCGAGTGCAAACCGGAACATTTTGGCGTAGGTGTAACCCGTTTTTCCACCATGCCGTTCCGAACGGTCGTACTCCACAAACGTCTGCCGGAAACCAATCCAGGAAATCTGTCCGCGGAGAAACTTGTTCTGTTCGGGCATAGCCTTCAGCACGTTCACCACTTTGCGGTCCATAATCCGGAAATCGCCTGTATCAAGCGGAATGTCGATGGAGGCAATGTTGGCCAGTAAGCGATAAAACAAGCGGGCAGTCAGCAGTTTGGAAACGCTTTCACCCTGCCGTTTCCGTCGCCGGGCGTACACCACCTGAAAACCATCGTTCATTTTCTGGTCCATTTCGGCGATGAGTTCAGGCGGGTCCTGCAGATCGGCATCGATGATCACCACCCGTTCGCCCTGGCAGGCATCAAGTCCGGCGGACACTGCAATCTGGTGGCCGAAATTCCGGCTGAGGTTGATGTATTTTACGCGGTTGTCGTTCACCGAAAGGGCTTTGACAAGCGGAAAGGTTTTGTCCCGGCTGCCGTCGTTGATAAAAACCAGCTCAAAGTCGGGACTGAGTTTTTCCATCACTCCGGTGAGGCGTTCGTAAAGGGCGTACACGTTTTCTTCTTCGTTGTACACCGGAATGATGATGGAGTATTTCATATCGGTTGGTGAAATCAGCCCTCGCTTTTATCACCCACAAAGTAGTCGGCATTGTGGCGGAACAAGACATTGAAGGTGGTGAGCGATCCGTAAATGCGGGTGATGTACTGTTGCATCTCCACTTTCTCCAGATCGTCAAGTTGTTTGTGTGCGTTGATTTTCTGTTCCAGCACCCGAAGCCGGTCACGGAGCATTACAATTTTATGAAAGAAGGTTTCAATGGGAACCTCTTTTGGTTTCAGGTTGTGGTCGGCAGGCTGCATGAGCAGGGTTCCGCCTTTCCATTTTTCGCCCATCAGGACAGGCTGCGTGAGATCAGAATATTCTTCCAGCAATTTTCGCAACGTGTACCGAAGATCGTAGGGATCGATTTTCTGCTCTTCGTCCTGATACT
This sequence comes from Catalimonadaceae bacterium, assembly GCA_036759185.1. Lineage (GTDB taxonomy): Bacteria > Bacteroidota > Bacteroidia > Cytophagales > Flexibacteraceae > CAMDMI01. The sequence continues at coordinate 2,003 of DAIOVD010000194.1, forward strand.
TTTCCAGGACGGTGAAGTCATCGTCTTTGGCGATTTCAACAATACCTTTTCCGAAAAAACTGAATTTAAAAGAGGTGGGTGTTACAGCCGCCAGGATTCCCTCGCCAAAACGGGGATGTTCGATGCGGCTTCCGATTCCAAGTTCCATGTTGAGCTGTTCGTATAACGGGATTTCAGTTTTCCTCTCAAACCAGACCGGTTCAAAAGTTGTGCAAAAATGTAGAAGCCACAACCGAAAGCAAAAAATTGTTTTCCGTATGGCAGGCAATATTTAGACGGTTCCGCAATCGCTTTTTTCTATTCGGGAAAACAAAGCCAATTTTACACCTTCAAACATGGCAAAAAAACTCCCACCGGCAGACGACGAACAGGAAGATGAAATGTCCTTTCTGGACCATCTGGAAGCCTTGCGATGGCATATTCTCCGATCGCTGGCGGCCATTATTGTTCTGATGATCGTGGCATTCTTTTCCAAACGGTTGCTGTTTCACGACATCATTCTGGCTCCGTCCCGCCCCGATTTCTGGACCTACCGTCTGCTCTGCAAACTTTCCGTGATTCTGGATCAACCTTTTCTATGTGTTGAAAAACTTTCCTTCATTATTCAAAGTCGTACGCTGACAGGCCAGTTTACCACCCACATTGGCGTTTCGTTTGTGGCCGGACTCGTGATCGCCTTTCCTTATGTATTCTGGGAAATCTGGCAATTTGTGAAACCGGGATTGTATCCGAAAGAACGTGCGATGACGAGGGGTTCTGTCTTTTATGTGAGTCTCCTCTTTTTTATGGGGATTTCCTTTGGATACTGGATTTTGTCGCCTCTGTCGATCAACTTTCTGGCCAATTACCAGATCGACGAAAGCATCCAGAATGAAATCGACTTGCTGAGTTATATCGAAATGCTGGTGATGATGGTGCTGGCCTGCGGACTGATGTTTCAGTTGCCCATGGTGGTTCTCGTATTGGCCAAAGCCGGACTGGTGACGGCCGATTTTCTCCGGATGTACAGGCGACATGCCATCCTGATTATTGTTTTGATCGCGGCTATTCTAACGCCAAGTCCGGATATGTTCAGCCAGATCATTGTGGCGTTGCCGATTTATTTGCTATTTGAAATGAGTATCATGCTGGCAGCCCGTGTGGAACGACAGGCGGCTCTTGACAATGCCTGAACAGAAAGGGCATCATCGTAATCTTTTCCAAACCAAACCATGAACGAATACCTCAGCTTGCTCCTGCTACCGGCTCTGAGTCTGGTGTTCATTCTCAGTTCGGTGTTGTTTCTGTTTTATTCGGAACGAAAACTCTCTGCCTTTATTCAGGACCGGATGGGCCCGACCCACGTGGGTAAATCAGGTTTGTTGCAACCAGCAGCAGATCTCATCAAACTGATTCAAAAGGAAACCATCGTGCCGGCCAAAGCCCGGAAGTTTATGTTTCTGCTGGCTCCCTTTCTCATTTTTGCCTCGGTGTTTGCCGGATTTGCCCTCATCCCACTGTGGCCAGATTTATTTCCGGTTCCCAAAGTGCCGGGCGGTCTCATTTTATTATTGGGTGTGATTTCGTTGGAAGCCGTGGCTATTCTTCTCGCCAGTTATGCGAGTCAGAGTAAGTTTCCGGTAATCGGGGCCTCCCGTGCCATTGCGCAGATGGTGGCGTATGAAATTCCTCTCGGGATATCGGTTCTGGCCATTTTGTGGATCAGTGGCTCCGCCGATCTGAGGGAGATTGAACAGGCCCAATGGTTTTCGGCCGGAGGAAAATCCGCTCATGGAATGCTCGGTACCGTCCGTGAATGGGGTGGATTTTTTACGTGGAATCTGGTGCAGTATCCCCTAGTTCTGTTGTTGCTTCCTGGCTTTTATCTCTGCATTATGGCCGAAAGCAACCGGGCACCGTTTGACATTCCGGAAGGAGAATCGGAAATTATCGGTGGGTTTCATACGGAATACAGCGGTTTTCTTTGGGCCGTTTTCTTTCTGGCTGAATATGCGATGATGCTGATTCTGTCGCTCGTGATGTGCTACTTGTTTTTTGGAGGAAGCGCCTCACCGATACCGGATTTCGGTAATCCGAACATCAGTTCACAACCGTCGTTTTTCTGGCTGCTGGCCAAAAGCTGGTTGCTGGGTTTGAGTATGATCTGGATTCGCTGGACACTTCCCCGGATGCGGGTGGATCAACTGATGTCGCTGGGCTGGAAAGTTCTGACACCGGTTTCGCTGGCCGGATTTCTGGCCATTGTACTTTTCTATTAAAATGAAGTATTGAGAACTCTGTAAATAAGGTACGATTTTTGCAAAAACGACGGATATGAGACTGGAAGAAGCCATCAAACAGAAACACTTTCCAAACGAAATTGAAAAGGCGTTTGTAAACGTGTTGTACACATCCAATCAGTTTTATGCACAAAATCAGCAACGACTGAAACGGCACGGGATTTCTCCGGAACAGTACAATGTGCTTCGGATTTTACGTGGATCTCATCCGAAACCTTTGAGCCTTCTGGATATTTCGGGAAGGATGCTGGACAAAAGCAGCAATGCGACCCGTCTGGTGGAAAAGTTGCGTCTGAAAAATCTCGTGACCCGCAAAACCTGCAAAATCGATCGCCGTCAGGTGGATATTGGCATCACAGAAGACGGGCTTTCAACACTGGAAAAACTGGATTCGGAGATTAAGGAAATGTTTGACACCTTCGATCAACTGAGTCTGGAAGAAGCGCAGACTTTAAATCATCTCCTGGATAAAATGCGGGGGTAAAACCAGAATTCATCCTCTCTTCGATCCAAAATTCCTGAACCAACCATTCACCGGAAAATAGTTGTTTTGCGGTTCAATCAAAAATATGAGCGACCATTCCCACCTCAGCCCTGCCATTCAGGAAGCATTGAAAGAAGGGCAGTCACTGCTGGAAAAATTCCTGAGCAATCCTGAGCACACCGAATCCATCGCCAAAGCCGCTGTGCTGATGGCAAACGCGATTCAGAAAGGAAACAAAATCATGAGTTGCGGAAATGGTGGCTCCCACTGCGATGCCATGCATTTTGCCGAAGAACTTTCCGGACGGTACCGCAACAACCGCAAAGCACTGGCCGCCATTTCGATTTCCGATGCCAGCCACATCACCTGCGTAGGGAATGATTATGGTTTTGATTTTATCTTCAGCCGCATGGTCGAAGCGTTGGGACAACCGGGAGATGTTTTATTGGGAATCAGTACCAGCGGGAACAGCAAAAATGTAATCGAAGCCGTAAAAGCAGCTCGCCAACGGGGAATGCAGGTGGTTTTGTTAACCGGAAAAGATGGAGGTCAGCTTGCCGGAATGGCCGATGTGGAAGTACGGGTGCCGCATTTCGGGTATGCCGACCGCATTCAGGAAATCCACATCAAGGTGATTCACATTTTCATCCAGCTCATCGAATCACAGCTGGGATTGTAGCCTACAATAAAAACGGATTGTACGGCTTCCGGGGATTCTGTGCCGGATTTCGCTGACCAATGACCCTGGCTGGAACACCACCGACAATGGCCCATTCGGGAACATTTTTCGTAACAACCGCACCCGTTGCCACAACCGCTCCTTTTCCGATGGTAACACCCGGCAAAATCACCGCACGGTTGGCAATCCAGGCAAAATCTTCTACCACCACCGGACCGCCCGCCGAAGGAAAATCGGGATGCTGCAGATTGTGCTCCAGTGTCCAGATGTTCACTTCCGGAGCGATGTCCACATAGTTTCCAATCGTAATGCTTCCACCTCGGGTGTCCAGCATACAAGCCGGATTGATGTTGGTATTGATCCCGATGGAAAGTCCCGTCATTTTACGGACTTTGAAACCCATCATCACGGTGCTTCCTGAACCAATCGTAAAAAACCGGCGGTAGAAAAACAGACGGAACGCCATCCAGGGAATGTGCCCGATCCCCGCGTTGGCGATGTAGCGAAACACCTGACCGAGTTGTCCTTTCTGATAAAATGCGGGAGTCAATGTCTGGAACTGGTTGGAAAACGATTCTGCAAATTCAGGGCTTTTTCTCAATAAACAAATCCGATTTACCCTTTCCTATTTTTGAGAATGTCCAGAAACTGAACCGCCAGTTCGTCAAACGACCGGGGAGGAATGTCGGATGACACTTTCTGATTGTACGCCATCAGTTTTCCGGGATTGGTTTCGAGAAGATCCAGAACTTCGTCCAGATTGGCGATTGTCCGGATCACATTCGGAAATCCTTCCAGATTAAGGTACTTATCGTTTTGGTACTGATGCACAAAGTGATGCACATCCAGATTCTGCTCAGGCCGGGCATATTCTTTTAAATCCAGCAAAAGGGAAGGTGCCTGTGTATAGCTGGCCTCAATTCCGAGTGTAGTGCCCAAATGCATAAAAGCTTTGGAATGATGGATGGTGACAAACTTGTCGAGCAAGGCATCTTCGCCCACCGCAATCGAGGTGGCTTTGGCTGAACGGAAACCGTCGTCAAGCACCAGATTGGGAATCGACTTCAACGCTTCATACGGCGACCAGTCACGCAAAACCGGATACGGACGCACCACCAGTTTCCAGTCCGGATGGCGGATCTGAAGACGCTCGGCAACTTTTTTCACGATTTCAATCTCCACCGGAACCAGTTGCGGTACCCCAATGGCACAACCGAAATACACATATGGAAAAGGGAAGGGAGATGACTTCTGGTCCTTCTTCTGGAGAAAGCGTTCCACATAACCCATCTGCGTCGCACCGAAAAGAGAAATTCGGGCGGACGGAATGTTCTGCAATTCCACCATATCCCGCCGGATGCCTTCGTGCCAGACGAGGTAATCCATCTTCTTCGAAAACCGCCGGTGTTTGCAGGGATGATCCCAGGAATAGACATACACCACCACCGGTTTTTGTTCCTGCAGGAGGCGGGCCACAAAATAGTTGTCGCTCAGTTCGGTGAAGCACACAAACTGGTCGATGTCGGAAATCGGTGTGTTGCCTTTGTACTGAAGTTTGTTGACAAACGCATCGTAACTCAGCCATTTGGGCAACCGCATAGTGAGGTTGAGCAGCCGGAAAGCGGATGCCTGTTGCGCTGGAGTGGCCGAAATGGAGATTTTAAACTGCTCCATCAGAAAGAAATTCTGGCGGCTTTTGGGCAGGTGGCCCAGAAAACGAAACAGCGTTTCCCAGATTTTATTCCAGAGTCCCGACTCACGCTCGTCGATGATGCGCACTTCGGCATTGGGCGGGAGAAGCGATTCCATCGATTTCTGGTCTTCCTTGCGGATGAACAACACAATCTCTTCACGCTCCGAAAGCCCGTTGATCCACTGACGGACATCGTTCCGGAAATCAAAAAAATGGACAACAAGACCTATCTTCATATCAAACGCAAATCCTCTTTCGCCTGAACCACAATAGCTCAGGTGATTCTTATGATGATCAATTAAATTTTACCCGATGGAATCAAACCCTGTGTACTTCTGCAGAACCGCCGGAATTTTGATGCCGGTTTCAGTCTGATTGTTTTCCAGAAGAGCCGCTACAATCCTTGGCAATGCCAGAGCCGAACCATTGAGCGTGTGCAGCAAATAGGTCTTTTTCGTTTCTTCCGATTTGGCCCGCAATTTCAGACGATTGGCCTGGTAGGTTTCGAAATTACTGACGGAGCTCACTTCGAGCCACCGCTTTTGAGCAGCCGAATACACTTCCATGTCATACGTAAGAGCCGATGTCACACTCAT
>DAIOVD010000195.1:0-2229 GCA_036759185.1 Catalimonadaceae bacterium
TCCATTTTGCAACCAAAATTAAAATAATCATAAATTGGTTACAAATCCAGTAACCCAAATTAAAAAAAGTGAATTTGGTTACATGTTTTGCAACCAAATTGATGAAATCGGAACATTTGAAACAAATTCCTTGTGGCGATCTTTTCGATTCTTCCTGTTCAAAGATGTTGACAAAGATCCTTTTGATCCGGCTTTTAGTAAGTGAGTTCCGGCTTTTCAATAAAATCGGTTCACCAGAAAATACTTCCAGCCTTCATTTTCCGGAAGGTAAGATTGATGCGGGGTCCTGTTTTTCGTGCGGTTTTTAAAAGAGCGTGGTGCCAGTAGGTTTGGGTCGGACTTTCCATCAGAAGGAGACTTCCGTTTCCGAGCTCCAGGGAAATTTTGACCCGGCTTTCTTTATGACGGAACGCAAATTTCCGCACCGCCCCAAAACTGACGGAGGCAATGGCCGCTGAGGGATCAAGTGTCTTTTCATCGTCGCTGTGCCAGCCAATTCCTTCGTTTCCTTCGTGGTACAGGTTCAGCAAACAGGAATTAAAATGATGCCCTGTGGTTTCATCCACCCGGTTTTTGATTGCCTGCAATCCGCCTGTCCACGGTTTTGCCTGATGCGAATTTCCCGAATACCGGTAGTCAAAAGGCTGATCGCCATACCAGGCTACTTTTCGGGCGGTGATGTATTGTTTGCCAAACAAAACCACTTCGTCGTGCTGCCAGATGATGTCGTGGGTGAGTAATTCCAGAAATGCACACGACTCTTCTTCCCCAAAAAGTCCGGGGAAGTATGTAGCGATACCGTCTGAAGGAAGGAGATTCTGTGGTGACATACCGGAAACCAGGGGCCAGACCTGAAATGGAACCGGCAACCGGAATCCTTAACCACCAAAATGAAAAACTGTTTGAAAACGGTGCTTACTTGCCGCCCAGAGTTATGGTATTGATGGAAAACAACCCGCTGGTGATCGAACGGATCATCGATGCGCCGGCCGCTGCTATCTGGAGCGCCCTCACCGATCCGGACGAAATGAAGGACTGGTATTTTGACATTCCGGATTTTCGGGCTGAGGTGGGATTTCAGTTTCAGTTTTCGGCAGGTGAAGGTCAGGAGAAAAGTTACGTGCACCTCTGTGAAGTGCTGGAGGTAATTCCGGAATTGAAACTGTCGTACAGCTGGCGGTATGAAGGTTATGGAGGAAATTCCATCCTCACATTTGAACTGACACCACTTTCAGAAGACAGAACCATTGTGCGGCTAACCCATGCCGGACTCCTTTCCTTCCCGATCGAAAACCCCGATCTGGCACCCGGGAATTTTGTGGTGGGCTGGAACTATTTCATGGGAACTGGCTTGCCGGATTATGTGGAGGGGGAGTGATGTAGAAGGGAGCATCTTTCAATTCGTTTAAAATTCGGAATAAAAATATTCTATGTGTCCTATGTTTCTATGTGGTGTACTAACTCTGTTAAACACATAGGCACATAGGGCACATAGAGAAAACCATTCATTCAAAAGGGTTTGATTTTAGATAATACCAATCTATTTATGATGCAGAATCACCCCTACGAAAACAACCCCTCTACACTTTGCCGAGTCACCGAATGATAATTACCTTTGGCTTTAAGAAAGATACGCCGAGCGAAATCCTTTCCTTCCAGTGTGCCGACCAGCTTTTTGTACAAAGGAAGAACGAACTTCCTGCGGCCGGTATTCACCAGAAAGTTCTCTAGGGCATCGTAAGCCGGAAGGTATTCGTGGGCCACGCTCAGCGACAGCCACTCAAACAAGATCTCGGAATTACGGGAACGGGTGAAGGCAAATTCTTTATCCAGCACCGTCATTTGATTCGCGGTTAAAGTCCCAGGCAGGGAACGCAGAAAATGCAACCATTCGTGACTGCTCCAGCCATTCGTTTTGCTGCGATCGAGTTGGCTTCCAGCCGCAAACGAAGCTGCCAGTTCTCCCGCTTTCTGAAACCGGACCGAAACCGGTGCCACAACTCCTTCCGGTAAACCCGGCTTGTAAATCCAGTTTTTCACATCCGAGGCTTCCAGCGAAATCTGATTTGGCTTCAACAATTCCGTTTCCAGGTACACCAGAAAATCTTCTGTCGTGGTGGAATGAAAGGCATGGTCATCAAAATACTTCTTCAGGAAGGAATCCCATTTTTCTCTCCCCACCTGTTTTTCGAGCGAACACAACAGCAAGTACCCTTTTTCATAGGCGAT
>DAIOVD010000195.1:2329-7656 GCA_036759185.1 Catalimonadaceae bacterium
CCGGCCAGAATCGTCGGTGTTGCAAAGGTCACACATGGATTTTCCATCCCGCCAAACGGAAAACTGGGTGGCAAAACCAGGACATCGTACCGGCCCCAGCGATAAGCGCCATACAGTTTTTCAGCAGCAGCCACCATTTTGCCCATATCGGCAAACTCGTAGACCGAACGATCCAGCATTTCGGGTTCAGCAAAAACGCCTGTGCGATCGTCAATGGCCTTAAACGCCAGATTACCAGCCGACAAAGCCACCAGATACGCCGGTACAGGCTTGGTCATTTCGAAATGATATTTCCCGGCAGCAGAATCGGCGGTGCGCTTTTCAGCCGACATAATCGCCTCCAGATCTTTGGGAACAGTGACATCGGCCGACCAGGTAAACCGGATGCCCGGACTGTCCTGACAAGGAAACCAGGTGCGGCTCAGAATGGCCTGTCCCTGCGTAAACATAAACGGATGCTTTTTGCCCGCCGTCTGTTCCGGACTCAGCCATTGCAAGGCATCGGCACCGTCCGTGGTTCGGTAATGAATGATGACGGTCTGCTTTTCCGCCTCTGAAATATTGATTTCAAGAGCCTGTCCAATGAAAGGCTGATTCACTCCAAGGGTAAAATCGGTTTTGGCTCCGTCTGTTTCCAGAAAGACGGCATCGATGGCCAGGTTACGGGTGTCGAGCAGCAGTTTTTTGCCTTTGGAAGGATTCTGAACAGTGAGAGTCGCGATTCCAGTAATGACTTTTTTGTCAAAATCAACCTGAAGCTGAAGGTGTTCGTGGGCCACCACCGCTTCCTGCGGACGGGCGGCTGAATGTGGATCGGTTGGCATAACAGTGGTTTTTTCAGATTGATTCGTTTTGGCTGGATCGGATGCACAGGACACAACGGAACCTGCGAGTAAGATCAGAAGGCAATTCAAAAGGACGGTCCGGAGATTCGTATTCAACTTCTTCAAAATTTGGTGAGCAAATAAAAGGCTTTCTGCGGGAGAAACGAATCAATCTGGCTGATCGATCCTTCATATACAAAATCTGATAAACTCAGAAATCAATCAGAGTAGTGAACAATCAACAACAACTGCCAGAACTATTGAAAAGATCCGAAATGCCATAGAATTCCGGACGGGTCGTGCACAAAGCATTCCCGTCCCCAGGGAAGTTCGCGGACCGGAACAATGCGTGCACCTTCAAATCGGGAAGGCAGATCGAGAGCGATAAGCTGATTCCAGAAGGCGTACACATCCTCCACTTCCATGAAAACCATGGTGTTGTCGACCCAGTCTTTCACATACGCTTTCTGCAGATAGAACCCGAAATTGCCAGAAGAAAACAAGGACATATCACCGGAAATGATGCTTTCTGTAAAACCAAGTGCCGAATAGAACTGACGCGATATGTCAAAATTCTTTGCGCCGATGAACGGACGAATGGATTTGAAAACTGTTTCAGACATAAAGTAAAATTGTGGAGAAAGAATACCGGGTCGCTACTTCACAACCAGGGTCCTGATTCGACTCTGTCCGTTACTCAGAACCTGAACAACATACATTCTGGGTTCCTGAACAAACAGAACAGCTTCTTGTTCTGACTGAACGATGGTTTCCGTTTTCAGTCTGCCCATAACATCCACTACTCGTATGGTAGCCGGAAAACGGAATCCCGATACATGAAACTCCCCATTGCCTGGATTTGGGTAAACAGAAAGTTCATTCTCATCCTTCAACAAATCTTCATTCGAAGTGGTTAAACAACCTACCTGTGCAATGATAGAGGAGTACGTATTGGATATACCCTGGCCCAGGCCACCTGTTCCGTTGTATCCACAGGAAAACAATGTGCCTGAATTGTTCAGGAAGTAATTTGCGTACCCTCCTGTTTTCACAAATTTCCAATTTGTTGCAGTACCAATTTTAAAAGGCCGGTATTTGATTATGTCCGCTTCAAATCCAAAAATTCCATTGTAGTTTCTGCCCCAGCCCCAGATGCTGCCATCTGTTTTTTGCGCCATGGTGGAAGGAGTTAATTGCGCTGATATTGATTTCCAGTTGTTTGCAGTACCCATCTGGGCTGGCACAATTCGTTTGGGGACCAGACTACTGTCACCCAATTCTCCATTCTCATTCATTCCCCATGTCCATATAGTTCCATTATTTTTCAATGCTACTGAATGATGTTCACCTGTTGCCACCATAGCCCAGGAACTATCGGTTCCGATTCTTTGAGGTTTGTTCACTGTAAACTGATTAACAAATACCGGATCGCCGATTTGAGAATAGTTGTTTTTGCCCCATGCGTACATTTTACGTGACTTTGTGATGGCTAAAGTGTGAAATGAGCCAGCGGCAACTGTATCAAACTTAAGCGTGCTGTCCATTTTTGCCGGGATATTGCGATTGGTGGATGACCCGTCGCCAAGAGCACCAGAGGCGTTGTTTCCCCAGCACCACAGTTTGCCATCACTGGTAAGGGCAAAAGACCGTTCGTATCCGGCAAAGACTTTTACCCAGTCGTTTCGGGTACCGATCCGAACTGCGTTTAACCGATCTGTGTAGTCCCCCAAACCCAACTGGCCACTACCATTTTCACCCCAGCCCCAAAGGCTGCCATCCAGTTTAATGGCCAATACGTGACTATTGCTTGTGGATAGTCTTTTCCACTGATTGGAGGAATCCACTTTAATTGGAAATCGTTTTATTGACGTGTTACCGTTGCCGTACTGTCCGCTTGAATTTTTACCCCATGCCCAGATGGAACCATCCGGTTTTTGTGCCAGGCAAAAAGCATCCCCCGGCCATACATTGGTCCAGCATTGAGCTGAAAGTGTATGCGAAAGTGAAAAGAAAATTAAGAACAGAGTGGATTGAAGTAGTTTTCGAATCATAAGTGAACAATGAAATTGAAAAGCATAAATACCAAAACTTTTCGAACTACCCGAAAATCCAGTTCAGGTGATCTTAAAAATCCAGTTGGAATGATCTAAAAAAAGGATGTCCGGAATTTTGAACTCCTCAGTCAAAGTCCGGGTCTTTCCTGAACTACAAACCAGCTTTCAACGCCGGAATCACTTCTTCCGGTTCGTTGACAAATGTCCACATGCGACCATGTGCTTCGGTCATGAATTTTTCGGAAATCGATCGTTCCAACATTTCTTTCATCGGGTCATAATAACCATCGGTATTGAGAATGACGATCGGTTTGTTAAAGATTCCCAGTCGCTTGAGAGTAATGGCTTCGAGTAATTCCTCAAACGTACCGCAACCACCAGCGAGGGTTATAAGTCCGTCTGATTTATCAAGAAACGTCTGCTTCCGTTGGTGCATGGTTTCGGTAAAATGAAAATGCTTCACGCCTTTGTGATCCCATTCCACCTCTTTCATAAAATTGGGCATCACTCCCGTAATATGACCTCCTTTCTCAAGGACGGTATCGGCCAGTTGTCCCATTAAGCCCTGGGAACCACCACCAAACACCACATCCAGGTTTTCATCGACCAGATATCCCGCCAGTTTTCGGGTTGCTTCAAAAAACTCTTCCCGGATGAGGGGACTCGATGCACAATACACACAAACTGTTTTCATTTTCTCGTATTTTGAAAGAGGGAATCGCTCCGCTTTGTTTCGGGGCAAAGTAAAGACGGGAATTTGAGGAATGTCGCATCATTTTTTACCAAACTGTGAACAGGAAGTGTTGATTTGCAGAAATTTCAGAATTGATTGTTCTTTTTTTGGTGAAGACAACATTTCAAGGTGATTCAACGTATCTGAAAGAAAGACATCATGTCCGCTAATAACCAATCGTTCATTACCAATTCTGCACTCACCTTCCTGGCCTTGTGGATACTGACGGCACTTTCCTCCTGTCGGCACGAACCCGAAGCAGCCAGTCTTCCCGAGGTGAGTTTCGTTGGCCGTATTCAGCCCATCATTCAGAGCAACTGCGGCAAATCGGGTTGCCATGCAGGCAGCGGAGAGTTATTTTCATTGCGGACATATGAAGAAATCAGCAGCAAAGTGACTCCGAAAAAGCCGCATCAGAGTGAGCTTTACAAGAATATGATTTACCTGGAAGATTTCCGGATAATGCCCCCTCCGCCTGATCAACCGATGACGGAAGAGCAACTGGGACTGATTTATACATGGATTTTACAAGGCGCTAAAAACAACTGATCCATGAAAGCTCCGTTCCTTATCCTTTGCCTTCTGGCACTTTCATTTCAGGCTTGTTACTACGATAAGTTCAACGAACTTCATCCCAACAATCCGGATCCATGCGATACTTCACTTGCTGCTACGTTTGACCAGTCCATCGTGCTGATTATGAAGAGCAACTGCGTTTCCTGCCATTCGGGTTCGAATCCGTCTGGTGGTATTTTGCTTGAAACCTACAAACAAGTGGCCGATTACAGCACCAATCCGAAATTTTTAAATAGCATCCGTCATGAAGCGGGCGCTTCTGCAATGCCTCCCGATTCGAAAATACGGGACTGTGAAATCAACAAAATAGACACGTGGATCCAGAATGGAGTCCCGGAAAAATGACACTGACGAGAACATGAAACAATTCTTCCTTCTGCCTGCCCTTCTTTTGGTTTTGGGTCAAACAAAGGCCCAAACCACCCTTGGAACCGATACTTCAACCGGACGAGTCTATTCAATCCAGTTAAACAATGACTCCAGCTTTGCCGGAACCCGCCTGGTGAATTTCCACACCATTCAGATGCACAAAAAGGGAACCCTGAAACTGCACATTGCACACCGGTTTGGGGAACTCAAATCGGGACAGGAAAACCTGTGGGGAATTGACGGTCCGGCCAACATCCGGATTGGTTTTGATTACAGTTTGCTGGATGATCTGACGCTTGGAATTGGCCGTTCCGCAAACAAGCGAATCGTAGATGGATTTGTGAAATACCGCTTTATGAAGCAACGAAAGCAGGGCAGTCCGGTTTCGTTGGCCTTTGTGGGATCGATGAATGTGCAAACAGACAAGGACCCGAACAAAGGAACCGTAGATGCGAAATATCCATACACCATCAACAGTTTCTCTTATATGTCTCAACTGATTGTATCACGGAAATTTTCAAAACGATTCAGCTTCCAGACATCGCCCACATTTATCCATTTCAATCTGGTGGAAAAACTTTCCGACAAAAACGACATGTTTTTTGTGCCAGTGGCTGCCCGGTTAAAATTCACCAGCTGGCTGGCCATTACCGGAGAATATGGTTTCAAGACCTTCAAATACCAGCGTGATATGTCGGAATTGCACGACAGTTTCTCCCTTGGATTTGATATGGAAACCGGCGGACACGTATTTCAGATTTTCTGCACCAA
>DAIOVD010000196.1:0-7650 GCA_036759185.1 Catalimonadaceae bacterium
ATGAAATCCATCTGAAACGAAAGTAACCAGAATGTTTGCCAAATAAAAAAGCCCCACTTTTCAGAGGGGCTTTTGGTTTATCCCGGATTATTGAATTCAACTTTAACGCCTTGATTCATCTTTGAAAAATACCCTTCGGGGTTTGGGGCCGTAAAAGAACCGGAATCAAGGCGCTTCGAAGCCAAAGGATTCCTGATAAATAATCCGGTTTATAATAGTTGATGAAAGTTGTCTAGAAGTGTCGTCTCCACCAGCGTTGGATCCAGGTTCCATGCTTTTTGCGAAGCATCTTTTTCGTGCTGGTGCTTTTGATGGCAGCGAATTCATGTTTCTCTTCTTTATACCCCCGGGCAAATTGTTTCGGAGTAATTTTTTTGGGAGTCAGGGTGTAATTCGCACCGTTACCGTTTTGAATGTTGGCCTGAGAGGCTGTGCTGATGGTAAGCATGAAAACCATGAGGACAGAAATAAGTCGAAGTGTGGCAGTAAGGTTCATATGCGTTGTTGTTTGAGGATAGAAAACTATGGCTCCAACGACAGGTTCGTTCTTAGGTTTCAGCAGAATTTAGTCATTGACAGACAAAAATCCGGATTTCACCGGAAAGTGAAAGATTCTCTACCTCGATCGTTCTGATAACCTGAAAACTGAAGTTGTGATCGTCTTTTTATCCATACGAAGATCATGTCCAAAACGCTTTCTACGTCGAAGAGAAATTTGCGATTTACTCTATATATTCGCACCATGGGACATGCAATTCGAACCTATTCCGACCATTACACCGTTTCCGATTGGGAAAAATGGAAGGACCAATGGGAACTCATCGATGGCATGCCTTATTGTATGAGTCCTGCTCCTTCGATCCGGCATCAGCAAATAAATCTGGCTTTATCTTCAATTCTGGCAGAGAAATTAAAGTCAACTAACTGCAAAAAATGCAAAGTGCTCATCCCGATTGACTGGCAAATTTCCAACGATACTGTCGTTCAACCCGACATCATGGTTTACTGTAAACCATTGCCTGAAATACGTATTACCGAAACCCCAGAGGCAATTTTCGAAATACTTTCTCCCTCAACAGAGAGGAAAGACCGAAACGAGAAGTTTTCCTTGTACGAAGCCCAAAAAGTAAAAACATACACACTAATCGATCCGGTTCTCGAGGTAATTGAAATATTTGAGTTGGACGAAAATGATAAATATTTCAGGAAAAGCAAAGGTTCACATTATCGGTATCTATTCGGAGATTGTCCAGTGGAAATTGACTTCCAGGTAATTTGGGATGAACTTGCTTCCTGAATATTGAAAATAATTTCGTTTCAAATTCAGCCTTTTCTATCAAACCCAATATTTCTTTAGGTTTACGCGAAATCGACCTTCCTGAATGCTTCAATCTGTACCTGCTTCTCTTGTCCTTTTGTTTGGAGCCACAACAGTGGTTACGCTTCTCCTTTTTCTGAATGTTGTCCGGAATGCAGGTTGGACCGGCTGGAAAATTCCTGCCCTGCTCATTGGCTGGCTGGCATTCCAGGCTGCTTTGAGTCTGAATGGATTTTATTACACGAATCCATCTGAGTTTCCACCCCGGTTTCCGGTGTTGATTCTGATTCCTTTTTTGGCAATCATCCTCCTCTTTACAACTTCGAAAGGCAGGCAGTTTATCGATTCCCTTCCTCTGGAGAAACTGACCATGCTGCACATTGTCCGCATTCCTGTTGAGCTCACGTTATTCGGGTTATTCCTGCACCACGCTGTTCCGGAACTGATGACCTTTGAAGGACGGAATCCCGATATTTTTTCCGGACTGACTGCCCCCATTGTCCTCTGGCTCTTTTTATGGAAGGGCAACATCAAACGAACAGGCTTGCTGATCTGGAATCTCATTTGTCTGGGACTGTTGATCAACATCGTCATCAATGCGATTTTTTCGGCACCCTTCGCATTTCAAAAACAGGCGTTTGACCAGCCCAACATTGCCGTTCTCTTTTTTCCGTTTTCCTGGTTGCCATCATTTGTGGTACCAGTGGTGTTGTTTTGCCACCTTGCGTCCATCCGGCAACTGATTACAGGCAAATCTTCTGGTGCAGTTTCATAATCACTACGTTTCATTCCATGTCCAAACGAATCCTTCTTGCCGGCGCATCCGGAATGATGGGCCAGATGCTTCTTCAACTTTCACTCGAAAGCAGTGAGGTGAAAGAAGTTACCTCCATTGTCCGAAAACCCGGAACCATCAAACACCCGAAGCTCACCGAAATCGTGCACGCTGATTTTCTGGATTTTACCGGCATCGAAGAAGCCTTTGAAAACCAGGATGTGTGCTTTTTCTGCATCGGCGTGTACACCGGACAGGTCCCTCCTCCTGAATTTCACACCATCACCGTTGGGTACACCAAAGCATTTGCCGAAACCCTCCGCCGGAAAAGCAGCAAAACTTCTTTCGTATTTTTAAGCGGACAAGGCGCCGATTCGTCTGAAAAGAGCCGGATTCTCTTTGCCCGTGAAAAAGGCATTGCCGAAAACATCCTCATCACACTCAATTTCAACCAGCTCTGCATCGTGCGTCCCGGTTACATTTACTCCAGCATTCCAAGGAAGGAGCCCAATTTTTCGTATGTGGTTTTCCGTTTTTTCTATCAGATTGGCGTGCGGTATCTGTATCCCAATATTGGCCTGACCTCCCGAAAACTGGCCGGAGCCATGTTTGTGGCCGGCATGCAGAAGGCACCCAAACAAATCATGGAAAATGCCGATCTGCGAAAGTTTGACGAGAACAGAATGTCCTTTTCTTCTTGATGATTATGCGATACAGGTACTTCTTCACTGCTCTTCTCTCTTTGGTTTCATACCATTTTCTGCAGGCACAGAGTAGTTCCGACGGGCTCTATGTCAACGGGAAAAACCTGTTTGACTATTGTGGCGACACCATCATTCTGAGGGGCATCAACTATCCGGTTCTGGATGATTGGGAATTCCCGCAAACGTCGGAAGTCTCCGGACAAATTGCACAAACCGGCGCAAACACCGTTCGAATTTCATGGTACATGAATTACGGACAAGCCTCCAGGCCAGCATATGGGTTGAAAGACCTGGATACCGTCCTTACCAGAATCACCCGACTGAAAATGATCCCGGTTCTGGAGTTGCATGACCTCACCTGTCAAACAGGTTATGAAGAATTGAATACAGTGATTTTGCCCTGGTACACGCAGCCATCGGTTCTGGCACTTCTGCAGAAACACAAGCGGAACCTGATTCTGAATCTGGTGAATGAATATGGATTTGTACGATGGGCATCCAATCCGGCATTGGCCAGAACCAGTTACAGGCTCACCTATCAGACTTTGGTTCAGGGACTTCGGTCGGCAGGTTTGCACATCCCCCTCATGATTGATGCCCCGGATTGCGGCACAAGTCTGTCGGTGCTGGTTTCCGAAGGAGCAGCTTTGCAACAAAGCGATCCGGACCACAACCTCATTTTCAGTGTGCATACATATTGGTACGGATACACTGGAAACGATTCCATCGCTATGCGGACCGAACTCCAAACGGCATTGAATGCGCAGATTCCGCTGGTTTTGGGAGAGGTGGCCACCCAACAGGATGACCAGACCAACTGTCAATACAATCTGAACTACAAAGCCATTTTACGGATGGCGCAGGAAATGAATCTGGGTTGGCTGATCTGGGCCTGGTACAAAGACAATTGTCCGGCCCGGAAAATAAGCACCAACGGAAGTTTCGCTTCCCTTACTCCATTTGGAAATGAGATTGTGCACGATCCTGTATTCGGACTTCAACCACATGCCGTCCGTTCGGAATATCTTTTGCAAAACGGGGTCTGTGCCACAGGGACGGAACCGTCATTTGTGAAACAGCCGGTCATTCTGTACCCGAATCCGGCGAAAAATCAGGTAACGGTTCTGTCTGGAGACCAACCCGGCTCCATCATTTCGCTTCATTCAATGGATGGGAGGAAATTAAAAGAACAGACAGAATCCCAAATTCTGAATTTGGATGGAATTGCACCTGGTCTGTACCGCATTTCAGTGGGTGGCCGTTCGGTGATGTTGGTGAAAGAATAATTTAATGGTTCCTTTCAAAAGAAAACGCTTTCCGAATTTTCCCCGAAGTAGTCGTTGTACAGACTGCACTCCCGGATCATGATCTGGTGAAAACGGGTTTGCGGTGCGAAGTTCTGCAAACTTTTGATCCACTTGTTGGTGGCTAGTAGTGATTTAATTTTGGGTTTCCAGACATCGGAATCAATGTAGAAATAGCCAAATTCGAATGTTCCTGTCTTCGCGATTTCGATCCGGGCTTCAGCCATTTGTCGGTTCATCAGACAGCGGGCTGCCATGTACATGGATCTGGCTTTGAGATCATTGTCCACTGCTGCACTCACCGATTTCTCAAAATACTCCAGGGCTTTTGCGGTTGTGATGTAATTGTTTTGGAGATATCTTTCAGCTGTTCCAGGCTTTTTATTCTTCAAATCTGTCAATGGCACCATATTATCCGAATCATACCAGCTGTGCGAAGCTTTCACACAAATCCAGGCAGTTCCCTCTTTACTCAGATTGAACTCGCCACAACCCAACAAATAATAAGCATACGCCAGATCATCTCCTTTGGCCGTTTTGGTAAGGGCCTCCAGTTTCACCATCTCCGCGGCAAACTGGGTTGGCGTTTTAGGATTGGCAGCGGTATCAAATGGCATACGTACCCAGAAGGGATTCCGAAAGTGTGTATATGGTTCAAAATTCCCAACCTCAAAGATTGTCTCCGGCAACTGAGCAAAAAGAGCCTGGGCCTTGGAATACTGTTGTTCGGCCATGTAGCGGCGTGCCGTCCATTCTATAACATCCAGTTTCGAAATCTGAGACATGGCTAAAAGTTTTGCTTCAATCTCTGATTTATTGGACTTTACCACCATATCCAGGACGAATTGCATTTGCTGAGCAGTCATCCCATTGCATAGTTCTTCAAGACTTGTTTCAGAAAAATAATGCCACGCATTTTCCGACTGGCTTTTGGCTGTTGTTGCCCGAAGAACAAAGGCTTTCACCTGATTGATAGCAGGTATTCCCATTGCCTTCTTTGGTTGGCAAGACCAGTTCCACCACCCTTTGTCATCTTCTTTTACATGTTGTTTTTCATACAAATCTGCGATGCGGAGCAAAGCGGCATTCCGGGCATTGATTTGATAAAAACTTAAATCGCTCCGGACTGCATCCAACAGTCGTACCATTCTGCTCTCAAGTTCCGGGTACATCCAGGTTTCAGTTTTAGACAGAATCAGAAGTTCCTGTGCTACCATTTGATTGGCCAGCGCATCACCCGGTTCCGGAATTTGGCGGGCCTTTTCAACCAGAGTCAGAGCCTTACCATTTTCTCCTCTCAGATGGTGCAGATAGGATTGAGCGGTGAGCCAGAAAGCCTGATCCCGGTCTTTAGTCCTGGCAGCCATTTCTCTCGCAAAATTCTTCAGCTTTTCCTGGTAGTCGGGTGTATTCAGGATACCGTTGATCTGTCTTAGAGAATCTTCCGGACTTTCATAATAAGGATACGGATCTCCTTTCAACGAAGTAAACATTTCGGTTCGGTTGATTTCCCTCGCAATAACAAGTCTGAGCATGGGATGTTGTGGATTGAGATCGGCAAGACGCACCGCATAAGGAAGATTGTCGGTAAATGGCAACACACCCAGGAAAGCAAAAACGGCTTCCTTTTCCTGATTGTTTTTAGCGAATGAAAGAGCTGTTTCTGAAAAACTGAGTCGTAGAAACCGGGCACTTGATATAGCGTCCTGCCGGCGGGAAGGACAGTCTCTGAACATCATTGCAAATTCATACAACGCTCTGTCTTTTTGACCATTCTTCGCATAACTGGTGGCGACACGTCCTTTTGCCCATTCGCTGATATAGGTTTTTTGAGTAAGGGGCTCAATGAGTTTATCGAATATACCAATGGCCCGTTTGGGATCCGGTAATTGCCAGGCCAGTTTTACGGCGAGATATCCGTAGCGTTCCTTCAGAAATGGATCGGCAGACTGAAGGCTCCTTTCAGTGGCTGTTTTCAAGTTGGATTCAATGGTTTGAAGATCCTGAGCTGGCTTCTCTTCCCAGTCATCCACTTCCAGTCGGTCCAGAAATTCTGTGGTGGATTGAAGAAACATCAGGTAGGAATATCCTTCCGGACTTTTCTTTTTTACCCGGTTCAGAAACGAAGGCGAAACCGAGTCACTGTACAGCGTCCGGTCTATCTCATGTTCCGTAAATCCTGCTCCCAGCCAGGCTGCCCATGCCTTCACATGAATGTCTTCTTCGGGCTTCTGAACCGATTCGCCATAATCGTACCAACCATCATAAAAATCATAAAATGCAGAGTTGGGCGCATAAAAAAAAGGACGGAACTCTTGTTTTAAGCCGGTTGACTCAGGATTAAAATAGCTTTGGAATTCATTCCAATCACCATAATAATCGACGCAACACAAGGCCGAAATGGCGGCAAACAGGAGAAGTATTTTAGTGCGGATGGATTTCATAGAGATGGTATTTTCCGGAAGAATCAAAAGACGAAAGAACGTGTGAATCAAGGTGATAATACGATAGACTGACCTTGCGATTGCGGATTTGCGACAGTACCTCATTCCGAACGGCCAGTACATCTTCTGACTCGCTGGTTTCAACATGAAACTCGTCTCCCCGATGAATAGAAAGGCCAAACAAGAGGGTATCTTTTTGAGCCTCAAACGAATTGGGATACCGTCCTTCGGAAAAGCAGCCGGCGGAAAGGATTTCAGCTTCCCCGATCTGGTTCAGGATCCGGAGAAAATGGCCGTTGCGAAACACGACGGTCCACTGAAACATGGGCATGGCCAGGTCAAGTTCCAGTGGATAGTGGTTAAGATTTTTCAGGTATTGGTGGATAATGCCCGGATCGAAGATGGAATTGCGGGTTTCAGGTTTTCGGATGTCGCCCACATTGTAGCACATCAGCATACCCCGATCGGCGGGAGGCACGCCCGTGGTTTTGGAAAACTTCACCTGATGCAGCCGAATGGTGACGGACACCGGAAGACTTATTTCCCTTTTGACCACTTTGATGAGTGAAAAATAGCGCTTCCGTGTGGTGGCCGTCCAGTCGCAATCGAGCTGAACTTCGTGGATCACCACCGAATCACGAAGAGCCATGCTTTGAATTTTGCGGGCAATCCGTCGGGCCAGCGACGGAACCGAGTCTTCGCCGAGTTCAGCCATGGTTCGGTTGGTGATGAAAACAACCGGCACCACATCGAATCCCCGGAGGTCGCCGTCCTTTTGCATGGTGGCCACCGGAACCGGTTGGTTTCCTTTGAGATCCACATCAAAAAAACGCAGGTAGATTTTACGGACGGCATTCGAATCAAGGAAGGATCGCTCGTTACTGTCCGGCTGAAAAACCGTTTTCCAGTGATACACCGCTGCTGTTATCTGCTTTTCTTCGGACGGAGCGTTGGAGCACGATTCCATCCCAAGGCATAGAAATATCAGCCAGAAAATCCGGAGAAAGGAAGGGCCAGAAAACGGGCGGAACACTGTAAAAAAAGGGGGAAGAATCCGGTTCGAATTTGGGGAAGAAAAGTGATTGTGAGAAAAAAAAGAGGGGGA
>DAIOVD010000197.1:0-7583 GCA_036759185.1 Catalimonadaceae bacterium
TTTTTCAAAGATTCAACTACTGGCCCTTTTTATGTTCCCCGGACGCCAATGATTCTCAATTCCTAATTTTCAATTCTTTTCTTCACTTCCTCCACTCTCTCCATCAGCATTTTAAAAAACAGATTCCGGGTTTTCTCCGCCGTCTTGCTGATCTGAGTGCTTTTCGAAATCAGGTTTTGCATCCACAGCTCATTATGCACATTGAAATCTGTGTTGCGGGTACTCATAAAGTTGAAGGTATTGATCCCGATAAAGGAGCTGACCATGTCATTGGTTTTAACCAGAACACAATTGTTGCCGATCATCAGGTCGCTCATATAAAAGGTAAAAGGAGTGGCACTCACAGCACCACCCGGCCGGATTTTAAAACCCAGATCACATTGCTTTTGCAGATTCCGGATCAGTTGCATCAGATCCTCCACCACTTCCAGGGCATCATTTTTTGAGGCAAACAGACCCGACTCATGGTAAAACCGGATCTGCTTGATGGTGCTCCCAATCGTTTCGTCCGTCCATATTTCCGTCGTTTCAACCTCGGAATACGCCATACTGGCTTTCATCGAAAGATCAAGGAATTCGTCACCATGACTGCCAATGGCAAATTTCTGGTCTTGAAGATCCAGGTGGTTCAGTATGGTTTTACGCCAGTAGAAGAATTTGAAGTCGCTCAGTTTCGGGAACGCAAAGTGGTGAAACACCGGAATGTCCTCCGCCACATAGTAAATATGCCGGTTCTGAAAGGTTGAGATTCCTTTGATCTGCTTTAAAAAGTGCTCCAGATAGCCTTTGAACGATTCACCGTCTGGTCCGGATGGTTTGTATTTAAACGACACCAGGTTCACCATCAGATCGTTTAAGGATTCCAGAGGGACGTCAAAATGGTTGCAGATCAGGGCACCTTCATCCAGGGTAAGGGCCGTTTTGCCACTGATCCGTCGGTACACCGAATCACTTGTGAGGCCCAATA
This sequence comes from Catalimonadaceae bacterium, assembly GCA_036759185.1. GTDB lineage: Bacteria > Bacteroidota > Bacteroidia > Cytophagales > Flexibacteraceae > CAMDMI01. The sequence goes on from DAIOVD010000197.1 coordinate 968, forward strand.
AATCGCAAAGCTCCTGAGGCAGGGAATGATTTTTCGGGATCTGTTGTTTGATGATCTCAAACAAGCGGGCTTGCATAGGGTAGTTCATAACAGGGAAAATCAGGGTGGCAATCAAGTATTTTTACCGGAAATCTCAAAAGGAATACCACACATTGAGATGAGTGGTATTCCAAAGGAAGAGAATGGCCAGTTATTTACTCCACCACCACTTTCACACTTTTCCGGCCCATCGGGGTTTCAATGGAAGCAAAGTAAAAACCAGACTTTAAGGAAACCGGGATGGTTTCTGTTCCCTGGATACCCGTCTTTCTGAAAACAATGGCGCCCCGGGCATCATACAACGTAAGCGATCCCTTGTCTGAAAATGAAGCGGTCAACCGGTTTTGAGTCACCGGATTGGGGTACAGTTTCACACCCAGTTCCTGCTCCAGTTGTTTTGCGGTGGACGTAACAATCTGAACATTGCCATTCAGCGTTGAGTCATTGAACACAATCAAATCAAACGTACTGAGGGTTTGATTGGTGAGAACAGGCGGGTTGAAATCGAAGTAGATTTCGGCATGGTTGCGCACCTTCGAGCCCAGAGCCAGACCCGGTTTGGGTGAAATACGGTACTGCACAAAACCATGACTTTTCAGCTCATTGGTGTTGGAATCCGGCAGGAGAATATTGTTGAATTGCCAGCGGAGGAAGGTTTTTCCCGATTTTACAGTCTGCATAGTGAGCTGGTGTGGATGACTGACAGCGCCCATTTCAAAGGATTCCACATTCAGGTTTTGGTCGAGTGTGTCGATGATAAATACGTTGAATGCAGTATCCGTTCCCGAGTTTTGGAACCGGACCAGGTATTCCAGTTGGGTATTGGGTGGAATTATGTTCTGGTTGGTGAAACCTTCAGGAACTGCGGTTTTGTCGTTGGGATCGTAACTTCCTCGTATCCCAAGGCAATGGGTCTTGGAACTGGCTGTTTGTTGTTTCGGAAACCGGTTTACCATCGGTCTTGGATAGAAAATGGTGGTATCGGAACAATTATCCACCGTGGTAGAAACAAAGATTTCGGAAGGATGGTTGGTCACCTGATTGGCGGTGAGGTGAACCGACAAGCCATTCGCATCCACCCAAAGTTTGAGACTATCGCCTGCCGCCAGTTTCACTTTTGCCTGCTTCACCTGAATGGAATCGAGGTACACCCAGTAATCAACCGAATCGGTCATATCGGCAATGCCTTTATTGTAGATGCCCAGACTCACATTCCCATCCAGACACTGTCCCGAAACCGTAATTGCGGCTCCGTTCCATCCCCCAGGTGGCGGACAATCCGCAGCAGGGTAAATGGTGGCTTTGGTGCATTGGCTTAAACCCAGAATTTCAGGATGGCCACAAATGACGGAGTCGGTAATGGTGAAACGGCCACCAGAACCGGCTGTTACATTTCCCAGATCAAACCGCCAGATGCTGTCGTTCAATGCGATATGAGGATTTGTGGAAGAAACAGGCCTCACCCAATGTGGAAATTCAACTAAAATATAGGCGTCATTGGCTGCTACGGAACCTTGATTTACAAATTGTATGGTAGTTTTGTTTCTGAAACAACTTCTTCTTCGGCTTGAAGCGATTTGTACTTCCAGATGTTGGCATTGCGGAACTTCAAAACCAAAGTCTTTTCCAGATAACGTATCGGGGATGGTACCCAGGCTGAGGTTGTAGGTATTACCTGTTGGGCAAACAACGGTTGGCAAAAAACTTTGGCTTCCAAACGGTAAGGCTTCCAAACTGAAATTTTGAGCTGTATCGCCCAAAGGAAGACGCAGGTCGTATTTTCCATCCGGTTTACTGATCCCATAATAAGGACCAGGCAGGGCTTTCACTAATCGGTTGGGAATAGGGGTTGGGTTGTTGGCTGGATTGCAATCAGAGCCTGTCTTTTCAAAAACCGCTCCTTGAATTAAAGTTGTTGGGGTTCCAGGATCAATGGGGTTGTTGGTAATGGTTGTTAGAATGGTGCCTAACCCTCCCACTACCCAGCCGGTTTGTGCATCTGTACAGTAGACTGAACTTAAATATCGTAAAGTTCCATTGGTCTGGCTGCTCCAGTTGCTGCCTCCATTGCTGGTTTTCAGGATGGTACCATAAAATCCCCCTACTGCCCAGCCTGTTTGGGCATCGATGAAATGGACAGAATAAAGCTCAATTGCAGTGCCGCTGCTTTGGGTCGTCCAGCTGCTGCCACCATTGCTGGTTTTAAGGATGGTGCCAGCTTTACCCACTGCCCAGCCAGTTTGTGCATCAGTAAAGTGGACGGAATGAAGCCAATATGTAGTTCCACTAGCCTGGCTGCTCCAGCTGCTGCCCCCGTTGCTGGTTTTGAGGATGGTGCCAGCTTCACCCACTGTCCAGCCAGTTTGTGCATCTGTACAGTAGACTGAACTAAAATATCGTAAAGTTCCACTGGTCTGGCTGCTCCAGCTGCTGCCGCCGTTGCTGGTTTTGAGGATGGTGCCATTATCTCCCACTGCCCAGCCGGTTTGGGTATTGGTAAAGTGGACGGATCTAAGCAGTTGTATAGTTCCACTTGTCTTGCTGCTCCAGCTGCTTCCACCGTTGCTGGTTTTCAGGATGGTGCCAGCATAACCCACTGCCCAGCCAGTTTGGGCATTGGTGAAGTGGACAGAATAAAGATGTTGTATTGTTCCGCTGTTCTGGCTGGTCCAGCTGCTTCCGCCATTGGTGGTTTTCAGGATTTTGCCAAACTCTCCCACTGCCCAGCCCGTATGGGCATCGGTGAAGTGGACGGATTCAAGCTGTTTTGTAGTATCATTGGTCTGGCTGGTCCAGCTGCTTCCGCCATTGGTGGTTTTCAGGATGGAGCCAAAATAATTGTCCACCACCCACCCGTTTTGGGCATCGGTAAAGTAGACGAAAGAAAGAGCAAAAAAATTTCCGTTCAGGCTGCTCCAGCTGCTGCCTCCATTGCTGGTTTTGAGGATAGTGCCATAAATCCACTGATGGTCTGTATACCCTACAGCCCACCCGTTTTGGGCATCGGTAAAGTGCATGGATCTAAGATTATGTGTAGTTCCACTGGTCTGATTGCTCCAGCTGCTTCCGCCATTGGTGGTTTTCAGGATGGTGCCAAAATCTCCCACCGCCCAGCCGGTTTGGGAATCGTTAAAGTAGATGGAATAAAGACTTAAAGTAGTTCCACTGGTCTGGCTGCTCCAGCTGCTGCCCCCGTTGCTGGTTTTCAGGATGGTGCCAGCATAACCCACTGCCCAGCCAGTTTGGGCATTGGTGAAGTGCACGGAATAAAGCCTTTCTGAAGTTTCGCTGTTCTGGCTGCTCCAGCTATTGCCGCCATTGCTGCTTTTAAGGATGGTGCCAGAATCACCCACAGCCCACCCGGTTTGGGCATTGGTAAAGTGGACGGAATTAAGCTTTTGTATTGTTCCGCTGTTCTGGTTGCTCCAGCTGCTGCCCCCATTGCTTGTTTTGAGGATGGTGCCAGCATCACCAATAGCCCAGCCGGTTTGGGAATCCAGGAATTGAACATCCAAAAGGTCATTCCCTGTCGGCAATGGATTCTGCCGTTTCCAATCAAAGTCTTGCCCGAATGCCGAAGAGGAAAAACAAGAAAGGAGGATAAGAATGGAGAGGGGGAAAGGGCGGGTTTGCATATTCAAAAGGGGAAAAGAATAAGCAAGGAAAAAAAAGATATCGGGAAGTGCAAAGGTCTGGCTATGAAACCGTAGTCAGACGCCAGAAAATGGTATCAAATAGCATGGCTGTCACGTTTTCCGAATCGATAGCCTTATTGTTTGTGGTTGCTTTTGTTGCTAGGAACCTGTCTGATTTTATAGCGGAACCCGTCCCAATTTTACATTGGGGGAACAGGAGGGAATACAGGGAGAGCCACATAGATCTTTCAACTTTTCAGGACTAGCTGGCTTAGGGACCGACGGGGAAAGCCCGGAACCTGGTCCGCCTGAAATGCAGTAGAAGATGAGCCATCGGTTCCAGGGTGGCCAGGTGAGGACTTGGACCAAAGGGCCCGGCCCGACGATAGGAGGGAAAGCCCCATCAACATATCCTTGTCTGAGAATTTAAGCCGCCACCAAAAAAAAGTTCCCGGACCATGCGGCCCGGGAACATCTGTATGGGTTGATTTGGGAAAGAAAAACTATAACCGGATCAGGCGGTGCGTTTCCGGACGGGTACCACTCTGAATCCGAACTGTGTAACTGCCCGATGGCAATGCCTGAAGATCGAGGCGGGTATCCATCCGGTTCAGGTAGCCTGACTGGAGAATACGTCCGTCAAGGCCCAGCACGTCAAACGGAACCTTGTCTCCACTGCCCTCCGGCATCGATATATGGAACACACCATCCGCAGAAGGATTCGGATACACTTTCAAGATCTGCTGGTTGCGGAGTTCTGCATTGGCCGTTACGGTGCCGATCTGGTAAACAGACGGATCGAGCAAGCCCTGCACTTCGCCGTTTTTCATCGCAATGGCAACCACCATGGCCGAAGAACTCAACTCAAACGGACCTGTGTACACAAAGGTGTTGGCTGAATCCGGATTGGGTTCGGTGCCGTCCAGCGTGTAGTACAGAGTGGAAGTCGGATCTTCGTAGGTCAGCTCCACGGTTTGTGTGGTGGTGAACTGTCCCGGTTCCGGCGCAATCGTCAGCATCGTCGGTGCTGCACTCGTGCCATTGGTGATGGTGAGGTAGGAAGTGGCTATGGCTGAATTCGTTAAGCCTGTTTTCACGCCCATCGCCCGTACCGTCGTGGATGCCAGCACCCAGAAAGGACCGGTGTACAGTTTGGTGTAACCTGCCCCAATCAATGGATTGTTACCTGTGGTGGTGTAGTAGATTTCCGCACCGGAAGTGGCCGTGGTGATGGTCACAAGTTTGCTTCCCACATAGGTTCCGGTTCCCGGAGATATGACCGGGGTAGCCACCACATTTGGATTGCTGATGGTGAACAATCCGGATACAACCGCCGAATTCGGAGAACCCGTCAGTACGGCCATGGCCTTAATGGTCGTTGTTAGATTTACCTGAATCGGTGCTGTGTACAACAGGGTGAAGCTGGTTCCCACAACCGGCAGATTGCCTGTGGTGGTGTAATAAATCTTAGCACCCACAGTGGTCGTCGCCAAGGTCACCGCAACCGGATTGGCAAACGTTCCGGCACCTGGCGTGAAGACCGGATCGGCAGCCGGAGGCAATGGCGCACTGGTGATGGTCACAAGGACTGTATCGCATTTGGTGCAACCTTCTACACTTGTGTAGCAATATACCAACGGATAGACTCCCAACGACTGGTTGCTGTTGAACAGATTACCTGTCACGCCCGTTCCGGACCAGCTACCACCAGATGGACTGCCACCCAGGGTAACGTTTCCGCTGTTCTGGTTCAGACTGAAATCGGCACCTGCCTGCGTATTCGGCAGGGTGAACGCGGTGAGGGTAAATTCGGCACTGCTCCCTGAGAGACCCGTCGCTGTTTCGGTAATCGTCACGGTGTAGACACCTGGCTGGCTCACAGAAACAGACTGGGTTGTCGAACCATTCGACCAAAGGAAGGCATAGCCGGCGTTTCCAGCCTGAGGATGACTGGCAGTCAGGACCGTCGTGGTTCCAGGACAGAACTGGGTTGCACCGGAAATGGTTGGCGGAGCGATGGAGTTGTCGATCAGAATGGCTGTTGCCGAATAATTCAAACCAATTTCATAATCTCCCCCTTCCGTCAGACCAATGAGGATGTTCTCATTTGGTTCCACGATACCGTCCGCTTTCGGATGAATGCGCAGGGTCACCGAATTCTTGTATTTCGGTATGAAGATGCGGCCCGACACTCCGTCGAACGAATTCAGGGAATTGTTGCTGGAGAAGGACACATCGTAGTCATCACCAAATGTGGCATCACCACCGATGGTAAAGTTCACCTGCACATTGTCGGTGGTGTTCACCGGAAGTGTGAAAACAAAGAGCAGGGTGTCGTTTGAATTTTCAATGATCGATGGTTGATTCACTGCCACCTGCAAGGCTATGTTGCTGGTCGATGGTTCAAATCCTTCCACATTGAAAAGGAGGGTATCGGTTCCGGCCATCATATTTCCATTGAGGTCAAACACATTCTTCATGGTCACCCGGATGCGTTCGCCGTAAAAATCCTGCAGACTCTGCATTGGGGTGATCACCAGTCTGGCTCCTGAACCACTTACCGCGGACGGGATTAACTGATTGTTTGTAAACAGGCGGAGTTCCACTTTGCTGTTGTTGAGATCGTTGGTGCGAATGTTCTCATCGAAGGTGAAAGAAATGTCATCGCCGATGGAAAAGATACCGTCCGTTGGCTGCGGTGTTCCGAGAACCAGAGGACTTTTCCGGTCGATGGTTCCTGCTACACGCTGGGTGTAGGTGATGCCTCCGCTGCACACCAGTTTGATCCGCAAGTAGTAATCGCCATCCACCAGACTGCTCACATTCCAGTTGATCGTGGAGCCATTCACACTGGTGCTGAGTTCACCGGCCAGTTTGGTAAAGCCGGTCCGCCAGTTGTTGGATCCCACTTTGGCGTACTGAAGTTGCACCTGGGTAAGATT